>CAYSGT010000012.1:7974-17548 GCA_964430805.1 Candidatus Woesearchaeota archaeon | reverse complement strand
TTTTAATAATAAACAAAGTTAAGGCGTTACACTAAATATCTAACGCCCAGACCAGGAATCGAACCTGGGCATCACTTGCGTGAAAAAGGATTAGCAATCCTTCGCAATTCCATTATGCGATCTGGGCTTTTTGCTTTCCGCAGAGAGGAGCTTCGCAGTCCGAAGACGAGAAAGCCCACATCAAGAGAAGGCAAAAATATGATATTAATTAGAATAAAGAACGTCTTTTAAGTTTATCTCTTTACAAAACAAATCAATAAACAAGCACAAAGCACAGGCAACCAATACACTTATAAACACTTAATAATCCCAATTAACAGGCGAGAGCCGAAATAAGTGAACGGAGGAACAAGTAAATGGAAAGACAATTTGGCGGCGAACGAAGATCATTCGGCGGCGAGCGTAGATTTGGCGGTCCTAGACGATTTTCGTCAGGTCCAAGAGAGATGCACAAAGCAGTATGTTCAGAGTGCAAACAAGAATGCGAAGTACCTTTCAAACCAACTGAAGGAAAACCAGTATTCTGTTTAACATGCTTCAAGAAGAAGCGTGAAAGCGAAGGCGGCAGTTTCGAACATCGCAGAGCTGCATAATTAAGTAATTAATTATAAAACATAGTAAATTTTATTTTTATTTTTTAAGATTTTTTCTATATCAAAGTGTTTGAGGCCACTTTAAACCCGAGAGGTTCATTCCAGAAGGCAAACTTCCGTGCAGAAAATTCCCTTATTGAGGAATTATTCATTTTTCACTTCCTTTAACTATATTTTCAGCACGCAGAATCATTTCCTTTTTCAGCCCAATAAAAACCCCGCCAACTTTAGAGCCAACATAAGTATTTTCTCCAGGCTTTATTACATCATTCAATTCATCCAGTTCAATATCAACATGAGTGACCGTTGCGTTAGACTTTCCTTTAACATGAATATACACATCTGCTTTTCCAATAAACAACTTCCCATCACCAGGTCCGCTCATGAAATAACCAATATAAAGTAACTAATAAAACTAACTATCTCCTTTGGTAAAGTCTTATCTCTGCCATTTTTTCGCCATGTGCTCCACTTCCAACATAAACAGGTTCAAAATAAGCAAATCTTCCAAATTCTTCTGAAGGGATCATTGCAGACAATTCAGATAATGATTTGGAATTAAATTCTCCCTCGCAATCAACTTCAAATTCAAGAGTTTTATATGGCTCTGGATTTAAATCTCTTACAGGGCTCCTTGCAGTTCTAGTAGCCAAAAAACACCTTGCAGTTACATCTCTAAACTTTAGACTGCATAATGTTCCACCCCCATATTTAGACCTAGTATAAGTTATATCTCCAAATTCGTCATTTCCAATGATAAACCTAGATAAGGGCATAGCACCCGCTAAATGTGAATCTATTCCTTTAGTCTCATGTCGAGGTATTATCTCTGTCATAGGAAGTTTACCTTGAAAATGACCCTATTTAAACCTTTCAAAGCTAAGATTTAAAAGCACTACGCCGTCCATATTACTACAGCGGGATGGAGTAGTCTGGTTAGCTCACGAGGCCCATAACCTCGAGGTCGTGTGGTTCAAATCCCACTCCCGCTATAAAATTAAAAGGGGATTTTTCAAATACTTAATACCAATCTGTGAGCACCCACTCCCGCTATTTTTAATCAGCTAAAGTTATAAAGTTAGTAATAAGATTAGTATAATGATCTTGGCTATAGGAATTACACTTGCCTTCTTAGCTATGTTATGCTGGGGCTTTGGAGACTTTTTAATCCAAAAGTCAACAAGGAAATTCGGAGATGTTGAAACCTTATTTCTAATATCTTTATTTGGAGCAATTATCCTTTTTCCTTTTATTTATTTAAATCTGCTCGAAGTTATGCAATCATCTAAACAATTGCTTATCCTTATAGTTACGTCACTTTTATTGTTAGTTGCAGCATTACTTGATTTCGAAGCATTAAAACGTGGCAAGTTAGTGGTAGTCGAGCCGATTTATGCATTAGAAATTCCAATAGCAAGTTTTCTTGCATTTTTTATAGTCAAAGAAACAATATCAACAACCCAGACAGCATTGATAGTCAGTTTGGTAGTTGGATTAATCTTGGTTTCATTAAAGGGCAGCCACTTTACTAAAAAAGTCTGGCTAGAAAAAGGAGTAATTTTAGTTCTTCTTGGGACCCTCTTTATGGGTGGAACTAATTTTATGGTCGGAATTGGTTCGCGAGCTGCAGGACCTCTTATGGTTAACTGGTTCATAGCCACATTCACTGCGATAATTTGTATAGTAATAATGATAAAAAATAAGAGGCTTTCATTTGTAAAACACCTCAGGAAGAATAAAAAGCTTCTGATTTCAATGTGTCTTTTAGATAATATCGCTTGGGTTGCTTTCGCATTCGCAATGACTATCGCTCCAATTTCAATTGCTGTCGCTCTTTCAGAAAGTTATATTCTTATAGCAGCGCTTTTAGGGATATATATTAACAAAGAATTATTAAAAAAGCACCAAATAGTGGGGCTAGGTCTAGCAATTATTTCAGCAATAACTCTAGCAGCAATAACAATTTAAAGATATATTTCTGTAATTATTTATGAAAAGAGTAATTATAGTTCACGGCTGGAATGGAAGACCAGATGCTGGATGGATGAAATGGATATATAAAGTTATTGCGCAAAGAATGCCTAATCCAGATTTTCCTAAGATTGAACCTTGGGTATCTAAGTTAAAAGAGATAATTGGGAAAGTAGACAAAGATCTCTTTTTTATTGGCCATAGTGTCGGATGTCAAACAATCCTAAGATATCTTGAATCTTTACCAGATAAGTCAATGATTGGAGGGGCTGTTTTTGTGGCTGGATGGTTGAAATTAAAAAACGCAAATACAAAAGAAGAAGTAGAAATCTCAACTCCATGGCTGAATACCGCAATAAATTTTGAAAAAGTTAGATCAATAATAAATAAATCCGTGTACTTTCTTTCTGATGATGACCCATGGGTTTCATTAGAAAATGCAGAATTGTTTAAAAACAAATTGGGTTGCAAGGTGATTATTGAAAAAGGACATGGACACTATATGGAAAATAAAATTAAGGAAATACCTTCAGCACTTAAAGAGTTTCTAGAATTATCTCGCTAAACCTCCAAAGTCCACTTTACAATCCTCCTCGCAGGAAAATATATGGAAGCAATAACTCTTTAAATTATAATTTCTAAATTAAATAATGAAAAGAGCAATAATTGTTCACGGCTGGGGAAACACTCCACAAAGCAATTGGTTTCAAAGTGTGGCAAAATCTCTGACTCAAGAGGGATATAATGTTGAAGTGCTAGAGATGCCTAACACTCAAGAGCCTCAAATAGATTCATGGACGGCCAAGTTAATTGAAACAGCACCAAAACCAAACAGAGATGCTTATTTCATAGGCTATAGCATGGGTTGCCAAACTATTATGAGGTATCTAGAAGCTCTAAAAGGAAGTGTGCAAGTAGGTAAAATCGTTTTTGTAGCACCATTCTTTAACCTGCAAAATATGGAAGACAGAGATTCAAAAAGAATCTCAAAACCTTGGTTAGAAACACCAATAAATTTTGAAAAAGTAAAATCTCACCTCTCAAGCCTAACCGCAATATTTTCGGATAACGACCCCTACGTAAGTTTATCTGACAAAGAAGTTTTCAAAAGCCTTCTAGGCGCAAAAGTCATAGTGGAGCATAACAAAGGGCATTTTAGAACAGCAGACGGTTTCACAGACTTCCCTTTAGTCGTTAAGGAAATCATCTCAGAATAAGTTAATACTAGTTGAAATCTCCAATCTTTAGATTTGATTTAATATCTTGTAGATTATCAACTGTAATCCTAAAACAGCTAACAAACTCATCAGAGTTTTGTGATATGTCACTACTGTGTAATTTCCACAATAGAAAACTTTAAATACAACCTTAACATATGAATTCTATGTGTCCAGGATGTAGAAATAGAAAAGGAATTGTCGGTCAAGAAATAGCCTACACTCCTAGCGTAGGCGCTCAATCAGGGGGAGATGCTTCTGCTTATTTAGGAGTTTCTTCACAAAGAAGAGAATCAGCTCCAGTTAGCCGTAGCACAGCTTATAGGTCTAAATAAAAGATATCAAGAATCTTTAAATAGTTAAATAATTAAAAATTTTTATGGCATTATTAACAATAATTAGTTCAGGAGAGCTTGTAGTTTTGGCAAATGAAGACGACGTTAGTTCAATTGAAGGAAAAAGAGGCCTGCAAAAAACAGGTGAATTAGTAGAGCGAAGAATTAGAAAAGATGTTAAGAAGAATATCCGGCTATGGGCCAGAGATCTTCTTACAGGAGATTTTGTTTTTTATCAGCATGAAGGAGAATCAAGGCTGCTAGTAGATTTTGATATACCCAGGGTTGTTGCAGATGCAAGCCAGCCAAAAGGAGAAGATTTATACGTGGACGAGAGGACTGTAGGAGTAATAATTGCCGATTCTTTAAGATATCCTTATAACTCTTTCACAGTTCAATCTAAGTTGTTGGCAGATCACTCAAGATTATTTGGCGGAGATCATAGGCTTGTAGGAGCTTACGGAGAGCTTTTAGATTTTAACAACATCCCTCTTCTACAAGTATACTCAAGTAGAGCAAAACTTGAAGCAGAAGGATTAAGGATGCCTCAAATCAGGCAGGTTCGCTTAAGGGGAACTTACGAAGGAAACAAAAATAGGGGCGGTTTGGCAGCAGATGTTAGCATCTCTCAAAAGCTAGACAAAGATACCTATCTAAGGTTAAGAAGAGCAGCCTAAAAACATTTCGTTGATTCTACAGAGAAGTTTGAATAATTCAGTTTTAATTAAGAACAGAAATTAATATTAGCAAAAAGAATGAAATTATGATTAAGCTTTGAGATATTTCAATCAAAACCTTCCCCTTACTCTTATTTTTGCAAACTTCTCTATAGTTAATTTTAAATAACCTCTAAAATGCCAATTTGATGCCAGAAGTAATTATTCGAAAAAATCGTAGAATGATAAAGGCATCTATAGGAGATAGCGTATCAATTCAAGCCATGCCTGTCTTTGATGCATGTAGAGAGGTAACCGACTATAGAGTAAGGGGAGGTTTAACAGCAAGAATAACTTTAGAAGACATGCCTGTTCGAGAATGTGCTATTTTCATACCAGGATCTAAACCTAAACTTGTTAGATCATCAATAATTAGATCAAACATGCGGTTTGACACTTCAGGCTTCTGGGACGACGAACTATACGTTCACCAAGATGCTCTGCCGGGAGTCTTAGAAGGGTCAATTGATTTTCCAGAAGAACCTGTATCCTTTGAAGCAAGTAATCTTCATAGAATCGCTCTTTTAGTCTATCTTTTAGGAGGAGTAGATCAAGCATATCAATATGGAAAGCTTCTATTGAAGGCTGGAATTGGAGAAATGGAAGTAAAACCTGTTGACAAAAGATTCGTTAATCTGCAAAGAACACCGTTCTGCAGGCAGTTACGTCTTAGAGGAATTAATAAAGAGGGTTATGGGGGAATAGATGCACATACATCTTTAGGATCAAATTATTGGTCTAGTTTACTGCCTCTCCCAAAGACCTAAAAACAATAAAATCCTCCAAGAGAAATGTATCTAATCGGAATCGACGATGCGGGCAGAGGACCACTTCTAGGTCCAATGTTTTTAGCAGGAGTCATGATAAAAGAAGCAGATCAAAAGATGCTCAAAGACTTGGGTGCAAAAGACTCAAAGCTTCTAGTTCATCCAGAAAGGATAAGGCTGGCAGAAGAAATAAAAAAGATTTCTATTGGAATAGAAATCGCAGAAAGCTCCCCCCAGGAAATTGATAAAGCAGTTGATGGAGGAATTAACCTAAACAATTTAGAAGCAAAAAAAGCAGCAGACATAATTAACAAATTAAATAATCAGAAAGACAAAATAAAAGTAATTCTAGATTGTCCTTCGGTAAATACAGTTGCTTGGAGGAAAAAACTCTTAACTTTCATAAAAAACAAATCAAATTTGGAGGTAATCTGTGAGCATAAAGCAGATTTTAATTATCCAGTTGTAAGCGCAGCCTCAATAATTGCAAAAGTAGCCCGTGAAGATGCAGTAGCAAAAATAAAGAAACAATTCCCTGATATGGGTTCAGGTTATCCTTCTGACCCAATTACAATAGGTTTCATTAAATCAAAAGGCAAGGATTTGGCAGAGACAGGAATAGTAAGAACAAGCTGGGCCACGTGGAAGAACCTGTTTGGAATTTCAACAAAGAAATCAAATCAGAAGAAGTTGTTCTAATTTATGCAACAGCAGGTAAAATATCTTTAATTTCATGAACCTCATCTATATCTCTTCCATGTCCATGTGATGCAAATTCAAGTCCGGTTAGCTCTTCTATTCGGTCAACATATCTTTGTGCATTTTCTGTTAGTTTGCCTCTTTCTTTATCAAAGAATACCTGCCATGGAGGGAATTCCTCAAAAACAGGTTCTGCTTGATAAAGAGTGCTTCTTTTATGAAATGATCTATCCCATCGATCATAGGTTTTACCATTCACATTATAACCAACTACTAATTTTACATTCTCACCAAGTCTTGCTAGATCTTCCAATTTATCTCCGCATGTACTAACTAGACAATCAATTTGGGCACTCTCTATTGCGTGTCTCAACCCTACAATATCTAACCAACCAATTTTTCTAGGTTTTCCAGTACTTGATCCTTTTTCAATCCAAGGTCCACGAAGAACTTCTTCCAAATGAAGAGGCATTCTACCTATAAATGGTCTGTCTCCTCCAATGCTGCTTTGATACAATTTAACCACTCCAACTATCTTATCCATTCTTGTTGGAATAACTGTTGGGCTAGAAGATGTAATTCCTGGATATTGTCCTCTGTCAATGTCTATTTGGAATCCCTGAGCACCTTCAGCAATTCCATAGTGATAGAGTCTATCTGTTAATACATTTGTTTGTAAAACTACAAGTGGATCAATTTCTTGTCTTTCAGTATCGTAAGAGGCAGAGAATCTTTCTAGATCTCCATCAACTTTTCTGAATGTGTCAAGTTGCATACGAGATTCAATGGTAGGGAATCTAACTGCTAAAGATTTAACAAACTCTTTCGGATCTAAAAATTCTTCCATACGCATTCCAACTCTGCCATATTTGTCAACAGCTGTTTGTTTTATACCGCTTCCTGTAGATGTATGGTTACCATCAGTAGCAGCACTATCTTCTTTATCTAATTCAAGATTATAATCTAGAGTGACATGTGCATTGGAGGCTATTCCAAGATTGTGGGGAGAAATTCGGACTCCTTTTTGCCTAAGAGATCTAACTTCTTTTAAAAAAGATCTTGGTTCGAAAAATACCCCTTCTGCCATTAAATTATAAGCGCGTGGAATTAAGATGCCAGTAGGCAACTGATGTATATTATGTTCTATTCCATTAATAAAAGTTATATGGCCCGCATTTTTTCCACCCTGGTATCGATAGGTCCATACTAAAGGATCTTCTAAATGATATGGTAAAGTTCCTCTATGTCTTGAAAAGATCATCTTTGCACGATCTATAGATTTTGGATCTAGTTGAAGCAGAGCTTCCTGTCTAAGAGCCAACATAACAGCTTTTTTAACATAAAATGCCTCTCTAACACCTTTTCCCTCATCTCCAACTAAAGCTCCAATAAAACCTGCTGTATAAACCATGCCATGTAGTTCTCTTTTTCACCATATTTAAGCATTCATGCAATAGAAAACAATAACTTTACCAATACCAACAACATTTAAAATAACCAAACCTACAGCATTTTATGACTTATGTCAAAAAGATGGTGATGCATGGTTTCAAATCCTTCGCAAAAAGAACAGAAGTTATCTTTGATTCTGGAATTAATTGTGTAGTGGGTTCAAATGGATCGGGAAAAAGCAACATCTCTGATGCATTATGCTTTGCATTGGGAAGGCTGTCAGCAAAATCAATCCGCGCAGAAAAAACAACAAGCCTTCTTTTTTCAGGCTCAAAGTTAGTGAAGCCAGCAAGAGAAGCATATGTCGAGATAACATTCGATAATTCAGATAAGACATTCAATATTAATTCCAGCGAGGTCGCAATCACAAGAATTATCAGAGGCAACGGGCAGGGAATATATAAAATAAATAATGAGGTAAAAAACAGAGGAGACATAATAGAGATGCTTGCGCAGGCAGGAATTGACCCCCACGGCTTCAATATAGTTCTTCAAGGCCAGATTCAGGCAATAGTTAAAATGCATCCAGAAGAACGCAGAAAAGTAATAGAAGAGGTATCCGGCATTGCAGTATATGAATCGAGAAAAGAAAAAGCGCTGCATGAATTAGAAAAGACAGAGGAAAGGCTCAAAGAAATAGGGGCAGTTTTAAGAGAAAGAAAGTCTTTTCTTAATAATTTAGAAAAAGAAAGATCCCAGGCATTAAGATACAAAGACTTGGAAGACACAGTAAACAGGTGCAGATATTCAATGCTGGTCCGAAAGATTTCAGACGTTCAAAAAGAGATTAACTCAGCTAAGAAATCATTAGAGGAAAAGAAAGCCCAAAGAGAAAAAATAAAGTCAAAACTAAATGAAATTCAATTGGAAATAGACGGAATGAATGAGAATATTGCAAGCATGAATGCACTCATAAAACGTTCAAGCGGAATAGAGCGTGAGACATTGCAGGAAAGAATAAACACTCTCAGAGGAGAAATAGAAGGGCTTAAAGTAAGAATAGAAGCAACTCAGAAAAGAAAGCTAGAATTTGAACGAAGAATTGAGCATCTGAAAGCTTCTGTTCCGGAATATAGAAAAGAAATAGAAGAATTGAGTAAAGAGTCGCCAATGCTCGCAAAAAAGCAGGAAGAAATAAAGAAAAAAAAGGCAGAATTAATAAAATTAGAAGAAGAGAAAAACAAATTGCTTTCAGTTAAAACAGAATTATATTCTATAAAGGAGAGAATAAAGGAAAAAGAGGTGAGATCGCACAGACTGGAGGTAGAATCAGACTCTTTGCTGAAGCAAATAGAGAATTTATTTAGGGAATTCCAATATAAAGATGAGTCCAATTGTCTGGAAAACATCTCAAATCTAGAAAAAGACTCAGACAAAACGAAGAAGGATTTAGAAGAATTATCAAAAGGCGAAATAGAACACAATCGTAGCCTAGCAGCCAGCGAAGCGCAGGTAAGAACAGCAGAGAAGATTAAAGAGCAGATATTAAAAATTGATATTTGCCCGCTCTGCCAGAATAGAATGACCCAGCAGCATATTGAGCATGTAACCAAAGATTCGCAAAATAAAATAGAAGAAGGCAGATTAAGCATAGAAAAAGAAATACATGCAATAAAAGAATTAAGGCAAAAACAAGAAGCATTCACAAAGAAACTATTTGATTTAACACAAGGGGTAAGCAAGGCCAAGCACGAATATTCTAATCATAAAATAGCAAATGAAAAGCAGAAATATTTAAAGTCTATCGTGGCTGAGTTAGACCTAATAAAAAAAGAAATCAACTTATTAAATTCCAAACATACGGAAATCCATCTGGTTCTTATC
>CAYSGT010000012.1:0-7964 GCA_964430805.1 Candidatus Woesearchaeota archaeon | reverse complement strand
GAAAGATGCTCTAGAAAATAAAACAATAGATGTAGGCGCGATAACTGAACAATACAATGCAAAACTGCGTGAAATTGAAGAAGTATCCGCAAGAACAACTGAAAATCTAGACCAAACTTTAAAATTCAAAGAGCACGAACTAGAAAATATCTTAGAAAACATCAAAAATAGTGAAAAAGGCCTGGATGAATTAGAAGAAGAGATTGTTGGCATGAAAGAAAGGCTGGAGGAAAAGAATAGCTTTATTCAAGCCAAAGAAAAAGAAGAAGAAGAGATGAGCAAGAAATTCAAAAAGTTATTTGAAGATAGAGACAAAATACAAATAAAAATACAGGAAAGCAATTATGATATCTCTGAAAAAAGAACAGAAATAGCTCAAATAACTGATCAAATTAACTATCTTGAAATAGGCGTAGCAAAGCTTTCGGCTTCAGAGGAGTCTATTCAAATAGAATTAAAAGATGTTCCAGAAAGTGAGCCAATTAAAGCATCATTAGAAAGTCTACAACAAAAACTAGACAAGGCAAAACAAGACATGCATAGTATAGGCGCAATAAACATGCGAGCTCTTGAAGTCTATGACCAGATAAAATCAGAATATGACAATGTAGCAGAAAAAGTAGAAACTCTGCATAAAGAAAAAGAAGAGATATTAAAGATTGTAGCAGAAATAGACCAAAAAAAGAAGAAAACATTTATGAAAACATTTAAGGGAATTAATGAATTATTTTCAAGAAATGCATCAGAGCTATATAGTAAAGGCAAGGCTTTTATGAGGCTTGAAAACGAGGAAGACATTTTCGCAGGAGGAGTAGAAATAGTAATCCAGCTTGGAAAAGGCAAATACTTTGACAGCTCTTCCCTCTCAGGCGGAGAACAAACATTAATCGCCCTATCACTCTTATTTGCAATCCAGGAATTCAAACCATATCACTTCTATGTATTCGATGAAATTGATGCAGCGCTAGACAAGAGAAACTCGGAAAGACTAGCATCCTTGTTAAACAAGTACATCCGTGCAGGCCAGTACATAATTGTCACGCACAACGATGCACTAATAATGAATTCAAAGTTCATTTATGGAGTCAGCATGCATGAAGGCATTTCAAAAGTCTTGAGCCTAAAGTTGGATAGAGAAACACCTGTGCAAACAGCGCCGCAAACTCCCGAAGTCGCTGAAGAAAAGGTCGAAAACACTAGTTAAAATAAAATGAATCCATCCAATAAAGAATTGGCAGTTAAAACAGCCCTAATCTTATTAATAGCTGCATTTTTATTAATCCGAAATGGATTCACGGCTCATTATAAAAAAGCCACTCCTAAAACCTCAATAAAATACTTAATCCTCTTGCCATTATTGGCTCTTTATCTATTTGGTTTTCTCGATTTTGCATTGCTGCCTTTAAACAACATATTTAGATTCTCTATTGGGCCTTTGCTCATAATTTTAGGCTTCAGCTTGTTCTTCTGGTCACATAAATCTCTTGGGAAGAACTGGAGTCCTGTTATAGAGAAAAGATTTTCTAAAGATAGAAACTTCATAAAAACAGGGCCTTACAAGCATATTAGGCATCCAATCTATACAGCCAGCATTATAATGCTCTTAGGTTTCGGATTATTCTCTGCTAACGGGTTACTATTTGCAGCCTCCATGATTATTTTATTGTTGTTTTATTCTAGAAAAGTCCCTAAAGAGGAAGAAGAGCTAATAAGAAACTTTGGCAAGAAGTATAAGAGCTACATTAATTCTACTGGAAAATTTCTGCCGAAGCTTGGATGAACCTACACATAAAATAAACAATCTATAAATTTAAATAATAAAAAATGGCTCAATTTACATGGTCGGGAGATTACATCAAATTAACATAGGCTCAGGAGGAGTTCCTAAACTTCCAGTAGATAAAGTGGTGGTGACTCAAGATCGCTTAGTTGGAGACTCCTGGACATGGGAGGGTCACGGAGGACCAAATCAAGCAGTTTGCCTATATTCTTTGGAATGTTTAGCTAAACTGGGACAACAAGGATTTAGGGTTTTTCCAGGAGCACTAGGAGAAAACTTTACTACAAAAGGCTTAGATTACCCTGCTACAAGAATCGGAGATGTTTATCGAGTTGGTCCAGAAGTAGAAATTCAGATTACTAGACCTCGTGAACCGTGTGGCACAATTGTAAGAGCTTATCGGCCTCAAAGTCCAGAAGGTAACCCCATATCCTCGGCAATGTGGGACGATAAGACAAAGCAAGGAGATACATCAAGTCCGTTGTGGGGAATGAGCGGGTTTTATGCAAGAGTAATAAGAGAAGGCACTGTTCAAGCAAACGACCTCATCAGACTTTTAGAAAGAGCACAAAGTAAATAATATAAAAATGCAGACAAATCTTATATTGCATGCATGAAATGTCCGCAATCTAACTTCTTAGCTTAATATCTTGACAATGCCTTTATTCGCGTCTACATCAACATAATCTCCAGTTTTGAGTATTTTTGTAGCATTCTTAGTAGCTATAATGCATGGAACATTTAATTCACGCGAGACTATTGCCGCATGGCAAGAGATTCCGCCCTCGTCTGTAACTATTGCACCGGCTTTTTTCATTAAAGGAACAAAATCAGGAGTAGTCATAGAAGTAACTAGAATATCTCCTTGCTTGAAATCTAATTTTTCTCTGGCGCTATTAAATATCTTCACAATTCCTTTAGCTATGCCTCTACATGCGATATTGCCTTTGATTATTTTGTTTTTAGATATATCTTCATCTTGATTAACTATTTTATCAATTAATGAAACATCTTGCGATTGTATTTTTATTATTTCATTTGGGCTGAAATAATAAGAATTCTCTTTAAGAATAATCTTATCTTCAAAAGTCTTATTATTCCTTAATCCCTCAATTATTTCCCAGAAAGTTAAATCCATGCAGTTAATCTTTAAGCGCTTTGAGATATTATCAAACATTTTTTTCATTATATGAACTTCTTCTACAATTTTCTCAGTTCTTAAGAAACGCACTTCTGGCAATTCAGAGATAATATTTAGGTAATTTACAATTCGTTCATCAAATTTAAATTGATCAATAATCCTTTTTTTATCAATTAATAGCTTTTCTTTTTCATTGTTTATTTGATCAAGTCTTAGAGATGCCTGGCTTTGAGATATAGAATTTACTTCATCTATGAGTTCTTTTTTAGAGGTCTTAATTAGTTTAAGGCCATGATCTTCAATCCAAGAAAAGCGAGAGTAAATTTGGTCAATATCGCAATTATGTAATCCTCGGGCTATGTGTTTTAAAATTTCTATTTGTCTTAGCCTTAAGTTTGAATCCTTCTCGCTTGCCTGTAAGATATACAAACTTTTCTCAAATAAATCAAAATCAACCTTTGTATCTATACGCTTAGCTAATTCGATATTTAATTCGTTAATCAAGAAATCTTCTGGAGCAATTGTAATCCATAAATAACTTAAAATTTTTAGGCAGTGATCTACGAATCCATTAAACAACTCAGTAAGTTCTTCATTACTCATGCCCTCAAAATTTAGACCTCTATTAATTGAAGAAAAGTTTTCTAGGTCAATGCATCTTTCTCTTAATCTATTGAATAATCTGGCTAAATAGCCTTCATCTTGTTTTATCTTAAGGACCATAACTTCCTTTAATTTTTTAACCTCATCTAGCGGAGAGTAGGCCGTATTTTCTAAAAGTAAAAAGTTTTTAATAGGATTAGAGAATTCAAAATCTTCATTATCTTGTATAGCTCCAAATCTAAGTATAGACTCCCAGAATAAAGAGTTATCTCTCTTAACAATCTTTGAAAAGTTGCCACTCTTTATTTTTTCGAGATCCTCTTCTTCTAAGGAATTTTTAAAATTGATATTATTTATTTTATCTTTAGTATCTTCTTTTTTGTAAGTTTCAATGTAAAATAAAGCAGGAGATTTGTTTAGTGAAAGGCCAGCTTCATTTAGATAGCGTAGTAACAAAGAATTTTCTAGCAAATCCTTTTTTAATAGTTTTAAACCGGAATTAATGGAGAAATCTTCAAATTCTAGGTATGTAAAATAGTCTCCAGGTACATGACAGTGGCCTATCATTTTATTCTGATATTTTTGAACTTCTTTAATCAAATCAGCATACTTTTGAGGGTTAGAAGTGATCTCTACAGAAAATTGAGGTTCCCCAATGATAAGCAGGCCTCCTTTTTTAAGAAGTTTAATTATCTCAAGCATACATCTTCTAAAGTTATCTTTTCCACCAAGAGAATCTATTATTTCATGAATTGCTCTTAATATTAGGATATAATCTAAAGATTTGAGCTCAATCCCGGAAATATCATTAATGCCTCCTTTAATTGGAATAAATTTAGTTGGGCTGTGTTTAGCATTTAAATTTTCAGATAACGTTACACTATCCAAATAAGTTTCTGAAGGCTCGTAGCCAATAATTGTAGTATCAAGTCCAGCTTCGTCTGCCAATTTAGCCCCTACTCCAGGTCCAGAACCAATGTCTAGACCTTTAGTTTTCTTTCCAGCCAGACCTTCCCTAAGATGCTTTGAGATAATTTGGTAAAACTCTTTGTCTTTTTTGAAATAGTTTTCCCAATACGCCCCATCCTTGTATTTGTCAAATTTTTTGTAAGCCATGTTGTAATTTACTTGCAGCCAGGATTAAGTATGTAAAGATAGTCTTCCCCTTAGGAGAATACTTAAATACTCTAAAGAGCAATCTAGATTATGGATATCAAAACACTTCAGACAATAGGCTTAACAGAAGGAGAAGCAAAAGTATACTTGACACTTCTAAAGACTGGTTCAACTACTACAGGGGCTCTAATAAGCTCTTCTGGCGTTTCCAGAAGTAAAGTCTACGATGTTTTAGAAAGGCTCAAACAAAAAGGAATGGTTACAGAGGTTACTAAAGAAAACACAAGATATTTTGAAGGAACAGACCCAAAAAGAATAATTGAATATCTTGAGTCAAAAAAGAAAGACTTATCAGATAAAATAGAGAATTCCAAAAAGATAGTTTCAGAGCTCAATAAACTAAAGAGTTTAGACACAGAAAAACAGGAAGCAAAAGTCTACACAGGCATAGAAGGATTAAGAACAGTCTATGGAGAAATTCTTGATGAGTTAAGTAATGGCGGAGAATACCTGGCTTTTGGAATGGGTGCTCTAGAAGTAGAAGACTCTAGTGTCAAAGATTTCATTCATAAATTCCATTTACAAAGAGAAGAAAGAGCCATTCCAGCAAGAGTAATTGTGCATGAAAGAATATTAAAAGAAATTAGCGAGTTCAAGAAACTAAAACATTACAAGCTAAAATCAAATAATATTAATTTCCCAACAGGCATAGCAATAATCAAAGATAAAGTGCTCACACTTGTTGGCGGAAAGGAAATAATAGTCTTTGTAATTCAAAGCAAACAAGTTTCAAAGAAATACAAAGATTACTTTGAAGAATTATGGAAAAATTAAGTTTAAGTCACTAGTTCAGTCAGCTCTTTTTTTGCAAAACCAAATAAAAAGGTTTTTATACCATTTTAATACGCTAGCTTTATGGCAAGACGCAATAAAATTGAACCTGGAGAGTTCGGAAAAGGAGAACCGCTTAACAGCGAGGAGCTTGAAAAGCTAAGAAGATCAATAACTGGAGAGCATTATTTAACTGCCAATCCAACCTATGCTCCAGATCTCATTGAGCTATGCGCCTTTTTTACAAGAGAATTTGGAGTTCCCGCTTCTGTATATTATCCTAGTTGCGATATGGATGCGACCCCCGTACGGGCTTTTCCAAATTCTAAAGTTACATTACTAGACATTAATGGTAAAGCAGTCTCTGCTCTGAAAAGAAATGGCATTGAAGCAATAGAAGGCGATGCAAGAACTTATAGGCCAACCGAGTTATATGATCTTCTTATATTATTAAATCCAGGAATAAAAAGTACAGATGCTACTCCTGCTTTGAAAGTTGGGGGTTATGTAATTTCTAATGATTGGCATGGTAATACTACTCAACTCTTAGCTCTTCCAAAAGATTTTGATTTTAAAGGAATAGCCCAAAGACATAAAGAAACTGGTTTAACTTCATTAATGGCCATAGAAGAATCAAAAGCTCTTATGGCAAAAACAGATCCTTTCTTTAACTTGTACGCTTTCTTTCAAAAGATTCATTAAACTACCAATATCTACGACCTTCTGTTCTAATAAAATCAAGCCTTTTTTTGAACATTTCTTCAATTGCTCTCCTAAAGTCATCGGGAATTGCCTCTAAATTTTGTTTTTTAGAGTTTAGCTCCATACCTCTTAATAAGAATTCAAGAATAGAGTAACTTATTCCTTGTCTTTCTTTTTCAAACTCTGCCCTAAATAATTCGATGCCAGAACTAAGAGCTATTGAAACTTCCTGTTGAGAATAAATCTTGTTTGGGGAGTATACTCCAAGTATTCTGGCTAAAATGCAGCCTTCTCTAAATGCAGGGCCGTCATTTCTTAATCCTTCGTAACTTGGAGCTTCAGTGGCCTTCATAAACGTTCAGATAAAAGGCAGTTTTTAACAATTGTTGTAATCTAACCAGTGCAACTAAGCCTAGAATCTGAAAAATATCTGTTGTATATTCCATCTAGGGTTTTATCTACTTCCGGAGGCATGGGTGGTAATCCCTGTCCAAGCCTATGCATTCTTCTACTTTTTATCATTAATTTCATTAATCCAATATAGGGTCTATTTGGAGGATATTTGAATTCAAATTCTACCCATTCACGAACCATTAGCCCTCCATTTTCTCTTCTTAACCTCATTTGTCTTTCAGCCAATTCAATTCCATATTGAAATAATTTCAAGCTATAATCGTGCGGATATCTAGCATTTCCAGCATAAGTCTCTCTTAATGTGCTTGCAACAATGGCGTCGCTGAACGCTTGATCAGATCTACCCATTTCTTCTCTTTCAGCCTGTCCGCAAAAACTCATAGTAAAAATAAGAATATCGTGTTTAAATTGATTATGGTCTTTAATCTAAATTGCGCCCATTAATTAAAAGATCATATGCTCTAAGAACGTGCCATACATTATCTCCCCTAGCTTGAGGTTTTTCAACGCTAAAATCTATTCTTTCCTGGCCCAATCTAGACTCTGCAAGCCTATAAAATTTAGCATCATCTCCTTCGCCTGGAAGAAATATGTCCACACGCCCATATCGACCAAGCTTCCACATGTAATCATCAGGAAGATTTTCTGGAAAACATCTAATCCCTCGATCTGGATGATCTATAGGATCAACTTCTCCTTGGTGAAATGCAACTCGTGATGCTAATTCCAATAAATCTAGTTTAGTATAATTTCTCGGAAAAGCATCTCGCGATACTGGGCCATCAAATTCATCAGCCATAAATCTCCAAAATAAAATATATATTTAAAGATTAAGGTGATTGTGTTTAAATCTAAAGCATAATCTTATTTAAATAATAAACAAATAAAATTCAAACATGTCTGGAATAATTTATCAGTTAAACATCGGTTCTGGAGGGGTTCCTAAACTCCCAGTTCCTCAAGCAAGAGTAACCCGAGAACGTATTGAAGGAGATGATTGGAATTGGGCAGTAAACAAAATCCAATTAAATAATAAGCCTGGAGGCCATGGAGGATCATTGCAAGCAATATGCCTTTATTCTTTAGAATGCCTCGCTAGACTACGAGGGCAAGGTTTTCCAGTTTTTCCAGGAGCATTGGGAGAAAACTTTACAACACAAGGAATTGATTATAGTCAGGTAAGAACTGGAGACACTTATCAGGTTGGCTCAGTTGTTCAAATTAGGATTACAAGACTTCGTCAACCTTGTGGAACTATAAGAACAGTATATAGCCCAGGAGCAAAAAGAGGAGAAGGAATTGAGTCAGCTATGTGGGATGCTCAAATCAAGCAAGGAGATGTAATGAGCCCCAAATGGGGAATGACCGGCTTCTATG
>CAYSGT010000011.1:5505-17820 GCA_964430805.1 Candidatus Woesearchaeota archaeon | reverse complement strand
TTGTAAGCTGCTTGTACTGTAGAAGCGTCATTCAGTTGACTATCTAATCTATCTATGGCATGTCCCAGGACTGTAAAAGAAGAATCTCCTCCTAAATTACCATTTGCAACCCCGCTAACGTATTGTAAGTCATGAGCCTTATCATCAAAAATTCTTCCTACTCCTCCACGAATATTAGGATGATAAAAATTTGTCTGCGTATTTGTTGTATTACTTCTTACAATCGTGTAAGATTGAAGTCTTGGAGGCTTTTCCCCTTTAGGGGTAGCGCATGCACCTAATGTAGATAATACTGCAATCAAAGAAGACATATACTTTCTTGTCATTTTTGTATGTTTTTCCATTGTTTGTTTCCTAAAGTAACCGCCAAGAATAGGAATATAAATCTTTATGGTAATGCTAAGCTACCATAAAATAGATAGCTTTTTAATATCTAAAATGCTCAAAAGAACATGAATCTAGAGATACTAAGAAAGATAGGACTATCTGATGGAGAAATTAAAGTATATTCAGCCCTATTAGAAATAGGTGCGACTTCAATAAACAACATCCACGAAAAAGTCGGAATTGATAGAAGAAACATATACGATATTCTAAACAAGTTGATAGAAAGAGGTTTAGTTTCTTATTTTGACGAAGACAAAAAGAGAGTATTTAGAATATCTAATCCAGAAAAGATAATCTCCTACATAGAAGAGAAAAAGTCAAGTTTAGAAGAGGTAAAAGAAAAAGTTAGAGAGATAATGCCTGAAATAAATGAAATATTTAATTCAAAAAAAGAAGAATTAAAAGCAGAAATATTTAGAGGAGCTGAAGGAATTAAAGCGGTCTGGGATGAAATGCTTAATTACAATGAAATATATTGGCTTGGTTCTGGTATGTACATCCCAACCAAATTTCCAGCTTTTTGGAATGATTGGGATCAAAGAAGAAAGAAAAATAAAGTAGCAAGCTTTCACTTATTTAGACATGAAAAAAGAGGAGAAGTAGATAAAAAGATTTTTCCAACTTCTAAATTTCTTCCTCAAGAGTTCTCAGGAAACCCAACAGTTACAGTAACTTATGGAGATAAAGTGGCTCAAATGATGTTAGGAGATAATATGAATGTCTTTGTAATTACAAGTAAGGAATTAGCGGAGAATTACAAAAAATATCATAAATATCTCTGGGACAAAGTAGCGAAGAGTTAATGGGTCTAATCCAATATGCCTCTTATAAAAGCCCCTAAATCTTTAAATATCTAAATCTGATTTTAAAATTCATGTCTACATTATATAAAAAATTAACTCAAGTCGAAAATGCTCAAAGTAGCCTTGCTAAAGTCCGCGAATTTGTAGAAGCACAATTTGGACCTTATGTTGCAGAAAATATAGAATTACATGTTCCATCGCAAGAATCAATTGTAAGGGCGCAAAGAGCATTATTTGATCAATATGCAGATAATGATGTGCTAAGGGATGCTACCCAAGGTAGGATAACTGTTGTAAAATCACTTGAAAAGTTAACAGAAGTAAACAAAGGAATAAGGAGAATTCTACCTAGAAAAAGAGATGAAATCCATAATGAAAGAGTCAAAAATATGGGAGCACTAGTAGGAGAACTTAAACAAATTAGATCCAGAGGAATTTATTTCCCAGATAATCTTGTAACTGGATTTACTTATGGAGCAGCTGCTACTTATGCATTTATCGAATTTGTAGCTAAACCATTATTCATAATGGCCGGAATAACAGAAAGCGAAATAAATAATGAACCAGGACTTATAAGAAATTTTTCATTAACCTTAGGGAGCATGGGTGGAATATTTTCTCAGCTAGCAAGAATAGATGGAGGATCTAAAGTTAATGCAGCTCAATATCTAGATCAAAAAATTGCAGAGTTAGATTTAAGAAAATAATTTAATTCCCCTCATCACTCTTGCTCTTCTCATTATAAGCCTCAAAAGTCAAAATACTTTCTTGCATTGTGAATTGAGTTACAAATGGAGTTTCATTACTTCCTTCTACAAATGCTCCAAAGTATAATGACTCTTCATTCATTACCTGAAATTCCATAAGCTTTGTAATCATCTTTTCAGCAAATTCTCTGTCTCCTAGTTCAATAGCCGCTCGTCCAACCAAGGCGTATACCCAAGGAGAATCTGATGTATCCACTGCATTTCCGCTCGCATCATAGCTATTGTGAAGCACCCCATCGGTTTCAAAGCTTGATTTATAAAAATCAAGAGACTTTTGAGCAGAAGCTCGGAGTTCTTCATCTCCACTCTCAGCGGCACGCACCATCATCCACAAACTGTTAATGCTATAAGCTCCATTATCTAAAGAGTTGCTATACTTTCTTTCCTCGTCAAGTTTAGAATTATACAATCCGTTTTGGAGTTGAGCCTCAATAAAAGCTTTTTTCATATTATTATAAACTTCTTTCCATCCCTTTCCGCGTTCTTCTGAGAGCATTGCAAAAGCTTCAAAATCCGCATAAGACAACCATACTTCGTGAGTTGTCCATATAGCACTATTAGAAAATCCGCCATAAGGAGCAAAAAGTAAATCCTCTGTAATTGCTATTTCTTCTAAACTTACAGCCAGCTTATCAGCCATATCTTTGTATTTGCCGCCATTCCACTGATTCTCTGCAAGATATAGAGCCTTAATTGCGCGTAAATCAGCATCAGTAGCTATGTTCTCACCATCCAATGTAGCAGTATCATTAGAATTAAGTCTCCACATCAAATAATATTTTTTAGGATGAATAACTCCATTCTCAATATAAGTAAGCTCTTTATCAAAGGTCTGTTTATTGTATGACAAGACATTCCAAAGTAAATAATAGCTTATCGCCTCACTATTAGTATCTCTTGAACTATTACTAAAATTAATAGGATAAATCAAGTTAATATGCCCGTTTCTTTCAGCCATAACTTCACTAACAAAAGACTTAGCAATTTCAAGCCTATATGGTGCTTCAACTAAGCCTAGCTCCCATTTATTCTCTTCTTTAGTAAATGTATTTACAGAAGGGTTAATCATCCCAGTTACTAAAAGCACTTTAATTGCAATTCCAAATAAAATGTAGAATAAAACAAGCCCAACTAAAAATAAGCATTTATTCAAAGGTAATTTAATTTCAGCCATACATATCTCCTTGTTTGTATTTAGTGAGCATAACAAATTCGTCTTTAAAGTAAAAGAAATAAAGTAGTAAAATAATCAAGCTAAGAACAGAAATAATAGCGCCAATAATAACTTTTGAACTTATTTTATATTCTAGGTTAATTATGTAGTCTCCATTCGTTCCTGGTCTAAGAATCATAAAGTCAGGTCCAACCCTCTCAATTTCAACTCTTTGACCATTAACATAGGCCCTAAAAGAAGGAGCATAAGTCATTTTCACAACTACTGCATCATTAACAGAGGCATCAGTAACCTTTATTTCATATTGATGAGGATTTATCATCTTATATTCTGCCCTAGCAGAACTTGGCTCATCAAGCATAGAAACATATTCCTTCAAATAATTAATTTCCTCTGGGTCTTTAGTAACAAATTCTTCTCTAGCACTTTCACAATACTTTTCTTTAAACATGATCCTGCATTTAGGCGCAAGCTCTTGAATCCTTTGAGCAACATCCCCATTCACAGCTTGAGCCATTCCAGAGTTGCTCAATGGAATTTCAAAGTAACCATATCGCGTTCCGTTTATGAAAGGCAGAAGTCCTTCAAATTTCGGGTAAGTCAGTAAATCTCTTTTTCCTTCTTGCGTATTAATATATAAACGTCCAACATTGCTCGCTTCAAGATAAACCAAACTTATCTCAGCAGAATGGAATCCGCTAGAAACAGAGAATAATTCATCCGCATAAGCATTAGTAATTCCTTGTTCATAATATCCATAGGCCTGAGGGATTTCTAAGAAAGAACTACGTACAGATAAGCTTTGATCAGTATAAGGGAAGCTAATTCTACCTTCAATTAAATTAGAATCATTCAAAAATTCTGGTTTATCGCTAATTATTGCAGATGTCTGCCATTTATCTTGAACATTATAAATAACAATAAATGAAGAAAGTACAAAAGCAATAACAATTGTGTAATAAATTATCTTTTCACGCTTGTCTCTTATCATATTGCTCAAAGTTGCTACAAATAATGAAGCCGTAACAATAAATTCAGGAATAATTCTATGGTACTGAATAGAGCGCAAGAAATTCATTGGGAAGATGTTGTATCTTTCCAAATAGTAGAACAAAACCATACTTGCAAGCACAACGAGTGTAGAAGTGACTAGGGTGTTAGAGAATAATTTCTTTAAATTATCTTTGTAAAATATAGTAAAGAAAATCAGGGAAATCACAGCTACAATAACTGCAAATCCAGGCCCCTTTAAGTTCCCCGCATCTAAAAAGAAGTCAATAGGAGTGATAACATTAAATGGAACATGATAAAATGGAATGTAACTTACGCCCATGTGAGCACCTGAAGTAACTTGATCGTAAGTAATTTGGGGAACAAATTGTATGGCTCCAATACAAAGTGCTACAATTACCGCCCCAAGATAAGCCCAGATGTAGTGCCTATGTCTTTCGTTTCGCGCAATCTTTTTTTCTTTTATAGATATTGTAATTAGATATAGCCCCATAAACATACATTGTGAAAAGAAAATCAAGGGATGGCTTAGATAAGATACAGTAAGCAAGAGGATAACAGATATTCTAAATGGTTTTGTAGGAGCTCGTAGGAATGCCAATAACAAAAGGGGATAGAGAAAGACAAAAACAACGCTAATAGGTTCCCATCCATAACTGCGTAAAGTCATAAATGTGCTAGATAAGAGAAATATTGAAACTAAGGCACTTAACCAAATTCTACAAGAAACCTTGTAACAAAGTAAGAATGTCAATAAAACCGCTAGTAGGTGACCAAATACAACCAAGTAAAGAGCCGCCTTAGCAACACTAAATCCCGTAAGAAGAACTACTAAAACATTCATTAAATAAAATCCAGACTGGTAATATTCTAGTAGAGGCATTCCCAAATACCAAAATGGATTCCAGTGAAAGTTAGGGAAATATTTCATTATGTATTCTGTTTTCCATACATGAGCTTCAAAGTCCCAAGCACCATAAGTATGCAAATCTCCTTCGTTAGTTTTCCAACCTTCATTATCATAAGTTGCAGAAATCCAATCTTCTCCGAAGATTAATTTATTGTCTAAGTAAAACCATACTGAAACAATAAATAACAATGCAAATATCAAAGATAAAGTATCTTTTCTAGTCCACTTTCGTGGTGAAACATACCTTGTATCATTGTATCCATAGTCATTAATCATTTTTCTTAGCTCCTACAAATAATATTGAACTAAATAAAACAACGCCATAAAATAGAAGCCATAAAGATAATGGTAAGTAGGTACGAAGTTGATCATGATTTGCAGCAATTATAGAGTTATATAGGGCATATAATCCAAGAAGGAAACATATTCCTCCTAAAATTAAATTCCATTTAATAAGCCACAAACTAGAACTGCTTGCTTTTTTCTTTGTTGTTACAAATCCTATATATCTCTTAAATAATAATGAATTAATAGCAGCCCTTACATAGATAAAACTGCTGTTAACTAATAAGCTATATTGTAAGAGAGCATCCCTTAATCTCACCTTCTCTCCATCTGATTTTGCATGTAAAGAGGCGAAAATCATAAAGATTCCAAATAATACGCCGAAAAAGATAAAGAAAATTAGTACATCTGGAAGCCAAGTGTGATGAGTCCCAATTCCAAATACTAAAGCAAGTATAGGGATAAAGATGTATAATAAAGTAGTTAGCCCGACAATCCACCAAGCAATAGTGAAGAACATGTGTACTTGGTAAGGAAATGAAAAATTACCTTTTAAAAGTCTAAAGAAAGATTCTCTTAGTATCGCCAGATTACCATTAGCCCACCTATACTGCTGTGAGGAATAAGCCTTGAAATCTTTTGGAGCATACCCATCAACTAAAACATCTGGAACATATACTCCTCTGTAACCAGCTTCGTTAATTCGCATACCTAGTTCGATATCTTCTGTTGCAGTATAGTAGGATAAACCTTTAACTTCCTTAAATGCGCTTGTCCTAAAAACCGCATTAGTCCCGCAAAATGGAATAGCACTGTCGCGAGATTTGCTCACACACTGAACCCTATAAAATATATTTGTTCCTGTCTGAATAGCGACCTCAAGAGGCGTTTCAATATCTACAAAGTGCTGAGGGGTCTGTACAAAAGCAACATCGTTATCAGAAAAATAATCCATTGTTTTCTCAAGCATTTCCTCCCTAGGAGCTTGATCCGAATCTAAAATCACAAAAAAATCTTCTTTTATATGTGATCTTAAAGCATTATTTATATTTCCTGCCTTAAACCCTACTCTGTCTTTTCTCCTAACAACATTAATTCCTTGTTGACTAGCAATAAATGCTGTATTTTTTATATCTTGAGGATTATCTGAATCATCTAACAAATAAACTGAGACCCCACCTTTCCATTTTAGCCTTTTAGATGCTAAAATAGTTCTCTCGAGAATATCTATAGGTTCATTGTGTGCAGGAATTAGAATTGCGACACGTGTTTTATCCCTATTAGGTAAGCTTTTATTAGGAGTTTCATAATAGTTTCCAGTAAACAAAACATAAACAAAATATAGAGCAAATAAAAAAGAAAATAATTCTACTGGAAAAATAAGGATGCTTAATGGAAATCTTTCAAATGAATTTATAGGAAACTGCCTGTCAGTAGTATAATGGCTTATCGTATTAGACAAATAATAAAACATTATTATTAAAACAATTAAGCCAAATGCACCATATGCTAATTTGTGCCATTTGTTTGATTTACCAATTTTTTTAAATACCATAATAAAATGTTCAGCGTTCCATCTCTTTGGATTTTCTACTCTTAATATTTGAATGAGTGATTATTACACCAGCTACAATCGCTACAATGAAAATTGCAAAAATAAATGGAAATAGAGGTCTGTCCAAAGGTTTAGAGAATAAATCACTTATCGCGCTCCCAGTTAGCAAACTTCGAGATCCAGCTACTTCTGGCAAATCATTAGTTGCATAAATACTTCTGTCAGTAATTTCATACACCTTAGTAGACACTCCATCAGATAAAGTAATAGATTTAACTGTGTAGGTTGTGTCCGGTTGGTCAACAGTAATCAATCCTTTCCAAGTTCCGTATTTCTCGTCCCCTGAACTAAGTTCAAGCGCAATACTATAGTCCACTACACTTTCACCTCTCTTCTTATTAATTGAAGCAGATATTTCTTTCACTCCATCAAAATCGCGAGCATCAAGGGTCAAAGCAACATCGCTCACAGAATCTACGGTGCTCGCATCAAGAGCAGTATAAATGATGCGTAATTTTTCTCCTTCTCCAACAGTGTCGCTAACAGCATAAAACGATCTACCGCTAACACTAAAGTTCTGACTCTTGGTTTGCCCCATTAATTCAATAAAGGAAAGTGTATATAACCCCGGTGAATCAACAGTGAAACTGTCTTTCCAAGTTCCATATCCATTATTCCCAGAAGTCAAACCTAAAGGTAAAATTAAGAAAGATCCATCTTCCTTAAGAAAATAAGAGTTAACTCTTCTCAAATTTCTACTGCTTCTAGCGTCGAGTGTTATAGTTTGTTCTTCTCCTTCGATAATAATGTTTTTTTCTAGTATCGCATAAACTAAAGCTAAGGTTTCTCCAGATCCACTTCCTCCAGACCCTCCACCACCTCCGCCAGAAGACCCTCCAGAACTACCGCCACCAGACCCTCCTCCAGGCAGAGGTTTATAGAAAGCACGCATATTATTTCCACTAGTAGGCACAGCATACAAGAAACTCTGTGTCGCAGTGCTTGCGTTAATGAAGACTAAATAATTATTCTCAAAATTAAATTCTTCATTAGTTATTAGTCTCTTCCAATCAGTCTCATTGTTTCCAGCAGTAGTAGGTGAAAGAGAGTAAATCCGAGTCACAGTACTAGAACCTTCTGTACTTTGCACACCTACCGTAATATTAGTGAACTGCTGCACATTATTATTTGTAAAAACATGAATCATCCCTCCGCTTGTTCCGCTTGAGGGATCAAAGAATGGATTAATCCTATTATTCACATTAAATGCCCAAGACATAGAACTTCCTCCACTAGTTGCCATAATTAAAGCAGTATCCCTCCCACTAGTGTAAAATATATCTGGAGTCCATTGTATGCTATGCCGAGTACCTGTTGTAGTATTCAAATGATTGCCATTTAATGTCCAAGTAACTAAACCGCTCGAATTTAATGTTACATTAAATATGGCTCTTCTGTCTTCTGACCACGTAGGCAAAACATTGCTCCAATTGCCAATAATAGAACTAGAAGAACTATTAGTATGGGTATTATTTCCTTGATTAGTATTATTTGTGTTATTGTTTCCAGTATTATTGTTATTCCCAGATAAAGTAAAATATAATGGCGAGTGTTCTGTTTTATTATTATAGTAAGCGTCTAAATAAGAAAAATATTCTATTCCAGTAGCCACAATTTCATTTGTGGTCTCAGTAAATTCATAAGTATCGACACTATCACGGTAATTAAAGATCACATCCGGCTCATTATCTTGCACATCAAACACTCCATTTACCCATCCAGGAATATAATCTCGGTTATTGTTGAATGTCTGATTAACTTGCCATAGCTCTCTCTCTTCTTCTCCATTATACTCATTCCCTCTAGATCCAAGCTTATTTCCTAAAATATCGTAGAATCCATCTAAGTAAATATAATCTGTCCCATTAAAGAATTGCTTCCCACTTCCACGTATACCAATTAATCCACCATTAGTTTCATCCTTTAGTCCTGAATTAATCAAATAACGAGAGTGGAATTGAGTAGGATTTATAGCTGGAGCAATTCCAAAAATAAAACTATACTGTCTAACCTGCGCACTTTGTCCAGCACCGATTTGCACAGCATTCATACCAGTCATCCAGCTAATTTGGTTATCTGCTATATCTTTAGTAAAACCTTGAGGATTAGAATGCAAGTCAAGGGTCTTTGTAGCAAAAAGCCCCTCTGTCAAAATATACCTGCTATTTTGAAACCCAATATTCGGATCAAATTGAAATACTCTCTCTCCATTAAATGAAATAGAAGTTGGTCCAGCATCTTTCCAATCATAGAATAACTTGTCTTGAAGCATTTGCTCAGGAGTTTTTCCCAAATAAGGGTACTGTAAACTAGCACTCATTAATTGAGTTCTGTGTCTTGCATATTCTTCCCAATAAAACTCACTTCCGCGAACTCCGTCTGTTACAAACACACTTGAAATACTTGGAGTTACAAGAGACCTCATAGCGTGAGCATTTTGTAAAAATGTAATATTTCCAGTATAATCATAAAGTAAAAAGAGACTAGCTCCATAGTACCCTGCATCAGAATCACCAGAAGAAAATGAAGGATAATTATTTCTTATGAATGGCTCAGTTTGATAAGCTATCTGAAATATTTGATTAGCATAACTAGGATCAAAATCATACAAAGCAGGGAGAGCTTCTAAAAATCCAAGTAAAGCTTGCACAGTATTGGCACGAGTATCTTCTGGATAAAATATTAAACAAGGATTCATTTCCCCATTAGTAAATAGCTCTTCATCAAGTTCAACGTCAAAGTAGCATCCAAATTCTGTAGACCAACCTGTGGAAACACCATACCCAGAGTGCACCGTAACTCTTCCAGTTTCTTCAATATAGCTGGCATTAATACATGGTTCATCTATTTGACATTTGTAGTAGTCAGCTGCATCCTCAATACATTGATTCCAAGTACTCGAGTTATTATTAGGCCCACATAAAGAAACAACAGGCACATTAGGGTCACTTATAGTGTGGCTTGACCCAGGAATATAGATATTCATACTAGTAAGATTAGTCGGGCCTGGAACAAACACATTATTTATTTTGATATCTGGCACAAGCCTAAACCCGTCCTCATAATTAGAATGACTAGGATCCATACTTTCAATCACAATTCCTTGTAAGCCGCTCAAATACTCAACATAATCGCGAATACTCTCGAGATAATTATGATCAAATAAGCTCGGGTTCCTATTATAAGCACTGCCAAGCCGCATTAAAGTCTTAGAAGCTTGATTTGACTCCATAATAAAGCTGCCATCCGCAATAACACTAAACTCGGGATTATATCCAGAATGCATATCCTCATGGTATGTTGAGTCTTGTTGCTTTTGTGCATCAAAAAACTCAAAAAATGTACCTATTTCGTTTTCATAGATTTCATTATCTATTTTAAAAGTAGTAGAGCTTCCACTAAATGAAGTTGTAATTGTGTAATCTCCTTCAGCAGTTAAATTAGTAAAATAACCAACTAAACAAGGATTATTTCCCTGACATTCAACATTATTATTAAAATAATTCTTAGCCTTAGAGAAAGTACCTGTATAAACTGGCTGATTAGCACTATTGGTGATTGTAAAAGTACCAGTTGGTAATGAGGTATAGACAATAACTTGTTTAACATTTTCAGAATGATAACCCATTTGATTAGTTGATACAAGCTCAGCACTTGCAAAATTAACTAAAAATATAGAGAAAAACAAAACAATAGTTATTTTTCGATTTTTCCAAGTATATTTACTATTCAGTGTAAAGTTAGCAACAAACATTATCACTATTGCAGCTAAATTCCAAATCAAAAGTCTACCTTGTCCAAATAAAGTGGTAAAGATCCACAAAAGAAGTACTGTACCAATAACAGTAGTAAGACTAATCATCTGAAACTTGAAAAACTTTTTTCCAACACCAATTTTATCTTTTCTATCTTTAAATGTAAAAAAGTGATTTCCAAAGAAATTAGATACAATCGCTATTTCGGTAGCAAGTGCAGAAGATAATAAATAGAAAAGACCAAGTGAAAAAGTGAAAAAGTAGAGTAATCCTGTATTTATCACTGTTCCAATAGCCCCAACTATTCCGAAAAATAAGAAATTTCTTATACTGGATTTTTTTGAGTGATTCATTTACACTCCTACAAATGCGTTTCTACTTTTTTAGGGACACCTCGGTCTAAGTAATAATTCAAGTGACCTATTTTTTCGTTTATTTTGCTTGCTAACCTGATAATATCTAGTGAATGATAGACCTTAGCTCCTTGCTCCATCATAAACGCCTTTACACAAGCAAGACAAACTTTTTTTAACATTCTTTTCTTACCATAATTATTTACCTCTATCTCTATAAAATTGCGCTCACAAAAATCTTCAAGGCTCTCGTAAAAACTATAAGGGATCAAGACCATCCTTTCTTTCTTAAGTTTTTCAACTATTGGAAAATTATGCATTTCATTCACCTCATTTATTTGTTGGCTCATAATCTCTAAATTATAAAATCAAATTTAAAGCGACGTAGTATTTTTTAGACACCCAAAACTATGGCCTAAACATAAATTTTTTCAACCTCTCCTTTCTAACTTTGTATATAAGTTTCCATCCCTCCATCATATCGCTGAAACGCATTTTACTCTCACCCTCTGTTCTTTCATCAAAGTGAATTGGTACTTCAGTAACTATAAAATTCTCTCTGAACGCAGCCTCAAGCAATGCTACTTGAAAAGCATAGCCTTTTACATATAATCTATCTAAATCAATTCCGCGTAAAACTTCAGCCCTAATTGCCCTAAATCCCCCAGAACAATCTTTTACCCCTTTAATTCCAAGACCTACTTTAGTTACAGTGCCAGCACACCAGCTAATTAATTTCCTATGCCAACCCCAACCATCTGGAACAGATCCACCCTTAACATACCTAGAACCAATAACAAAGTCAGCGCCCTCTTCTAATCCGTTAAGTAATCTATAAATGTCTTCGGTGTTGTGCTGCCCATCAGCATCCATCTCCATAATATAATCTGGATTAAACTCCTCAAGTGCATATTTCATTCCGTGAATATATGCAGCTCCAAGACCTTCTTTTTTTGTTCTCAAAAGTAAATGCACATTTGGCCCATTAGAATTGGTCTTCTTATATTCTTCAACAAGCAGCGCAGTTCCATCAGGAGAATTATCATCTACAACAAGAACTTCTAAAGCAATTCCAGTTTCTTTGTTATCATAAGATTCATCAAAGATCTTATCGAGCAAAGGAATTATATTTTTTGATTCATTATATGTTGGAATAACAATACAAGCTTTTGAAAATTGACTCTTTAAATCTTCAAAAGAAAGATCCACAAATAATGCTTGTTTTTGTTTCATTACACACAAATATCTTAAAATA
>CAYSGT010000011.1:0-5495 GCA_964430805.1 Candidatus Woesearchaeota archaeon | reverse complement strand
GTAATTTAGCTACAACTCTTTGAAAAATTATTTTATGAGCCCCTGTGCCCTTTGCACAGATTCATAATACTCTGCATGCTTAACAAGTAATCTACGCAGATCAATATCCTTACTTCCTGTATTGAATGAGGGGTGTTCAAGATCAGAAAGAGAATAAGAAAAGTCAGGATAATCCTCAATTCCAATTCTCCTCATATTGATTCCATCTATTTCATTAACTAAAAACCTCATTTCTCCATTATCAGGATACTTTATTTCACAAGGCAAAGAAACAAAATGAGATTTATCATATACATAACAAGTTGCACGAGGTTGTACTTTGTATTTAGCAACATCCCTAAACCAATTAAACATCTCTTCAGCAGCTTCCTTCATTGGAATATCCATTTTAATTTGGAGACGAGCTTGCTTTTCACCAATTCCCCAAGACAAAGAAGGCATTTCAAGAAATCTTTGTACAATAGAGGATGGAGCAAACATAGGCATACCATGTAAACCGACAATACAATATCTTTCTATATGGTTAATCAAATCAGAGAAATCCTCAATTCTTTTATTTGGGCTATCTCTGCTAATTACCTCGGTTAAATAAGCCCTAAAGGGCCGCATTACTCTAGTAGTATCAGCATTAAAAGGAAAAGTAATTCTTTGCGGATCAAATCCTTTTCTAACTCCAATTTCAGCTACTCCACCAGGAGGATTAGTTGCTACAACCACAGCCCCTTTATAATCTGCTTTAACAAGAACATCCCATATCTGATGATGTAACTCTGCTTCGTATGGGAACAAACTTATTCTTGCAAAATCTCCATTCACAGGAAACTTTTTAGTTCCATCTGCAAGTATTCCAGCTCCACTTGAAGTGATCACTAAAAAATCAGGTTGAAGAGCAACCAATTCTTCTAAATTTCTTACAAAATCTACATTGCCTCTTGTATACCCCTCTGCAATTCCTTCTTTAGCATCTGGCATTTTCGCTAATGTCCTGCTGTAAACAGTTGCGTGCTTTATTACAGCTGGATTAGTGTCACATAAAGAAGTAAAATATCTTGCAAAAGCTCCATGACCAACAACACCTACAGTTAAAGGCTTCGCTACAAAATCAATAACTGAATCAAGCACAAGTTTTGGAGCATTTGTTCTCTTAACCAATTCTTTAATATTTCCGCTTTCTATTGCCGCCCTAAAGAAAGTTAATTCTCTTGGATCAAGATCTAAAAAATCATTAAGGACTCCATTTTTTACAAGCTCTCTAAAATAGGGTCTGACATAATCTTTTCTACCACTACTAAACTCATTAACGGAAATTATGGGTACATAAGGTCTTTTGGCCCTTATTTTTTTAGCAAGTACAACAGATCTTATTAAGTTCCTTTCACGTTCTTCTTCTATAGTACCTTCATGATTAAAATCTACAACGTAAAGATCATCTTCTCTACTTAAAATATTATCAACTAATATATCCTCATCATTATCTTTGCGAACAGGATGCGTTCTTGCATTTAAGTTAAAGTGTGCAGAATTTTTGGATAAATTTAAAGAAGCTGTAACTATTCCAGCATTACCTTTAGGATTTCCAATAACTGCAACATTAAACTTTCGGTTTACCATAAAATTTAATAAGGTATCTGCTTTTAAAAGTTCGCATTAACATTAATCTCGAATAAAAAAGATAATCTTGTTGTCTTTTTATTGCTACAACTATTCTTAAACAGATGTCTATTTAAAGCTACAAGGTTGTTCTAAAACATGGAAAAAATAAAAGAATTTCTTATATCCCTTGGCATAGGCAAAAACGAATCAGAAGTTTATGCTGCCCTTACAATGTATGGTACATCAAGTGTTCTGGAAATATCTCGTAAAACAAATTTACACAGATCTAATATTTACGACTCTTTAAATGAATTAATAAGAAGAGGCATTGTCTTTAAAGAAGGAGATTCTAAAACTCAAAAGTTTACAGCTCGCGAACCAGAAACATTCATGAATTACCTAAAGCAAAAAGAAGCTGAATTAGCGGGACTAATAAAAGAACATCATTCTAAAGCTTCTGAAAAGAAATATACTGCAACAATTAAAATGACAAAAGGAATTTTTGCAATAAGAGAAATTCTAGAAGAGATGCTTAAAACAAATAGAAGAATTTTTGTTTATGGCATACCAAAAGAAACGCCAGACAAGATAGGGCCAATATTAAATGATTTTCATAAAGATAGGGTTAAGAAAAAAATACCAATGTGGCACATATACAATTCACATGCAGAAGATAGAGTAAAGTGGCTTAATAAAATGAAATATACAGAAGCACGTATACTTCCATCTAAATACGATTCAACTGTAACTACAATCATCAATGGAGATAAAATACACTTAATATTCTGGGACAAAGAACCAACAGTGATTCAAATCAATGGAGAAAACGCAGCAAACCCTTATAAGAATTATTTTGAAATTCTCTGGAGCAGAGCTAAATCAGTCAGCTGAACCTATTAAATCAAATAGGCACTAAACTAGGTCCGCCTTCAGTTAAATCTTCGATAATAAAGCCTTTTTCTTTAATTCTGTCGCGTATTATATCTGCTTCTGCAAACATTCTTTTTTTCCGAGCTTCCTGCCTTCTATCCAGTAAGTCAAGTACTTCTTTTGGAATAACTATTTTTTTCTCCTTCATATCTTTAATCCCAAGCCCTAAAACTCTATCGAAATCTTCAAGTGTTTGAAGTCTTGTCTTCGTATTAATATTAGCCTCTTCCATTACTGCCCAAAAAACTTCAAGAGCGCGAGGCATGTTTAAGTCGTCGTTTATTGATTCCAAGAATTCTTTCTTATGCTGCTCAACATCAGTGTTTCCAGGATTTTTTTCCTTGCGTAGCCTAATAATCTTGCGCTTAATCTTTTCATAAGCGTTCTTAGCAGCATCAAGAGATTCAAGAGAAAATTGAAGTTGTTTTCGGTAAGATGTCTGTAAACATAAGTACCTATAATGAAGAGAATCGTAACACAGTTTTTCTAATTCAGAAATAGTGTAAAGTCCTCCAGTGCTCTTGCTTACTTTCTTCCCACTAGAATCGACAAGAAAAGCCCCATGCACCCAATAATTAACAAACTTCTTCCCCGTAGCGCATTCAGACTGAGCAATTTCATTTGTATGGTGTATTGGAATATGATCTTCTCCTCCAGTATGGATGTCAAAATGTTCTCCTAAATATTTCATGCTCATAGCAGAACATTCAATATGCCATCCTGGAAACCCAACACCCCATGGAGACTTCCATTCTTGCTGCCTAGCTCCTTCTTTAGGAGAAAACTTCCACAGTGCAAAATCAGTAGAATTTCTCTTCTCGCCAACAGCAATTCTTTTACCGGCTTCTAATCCTTGAATATTCAGCAAAGCAAGCTCCCCATAATCTTTAAATTTAGAAGAATCAAAATAAATCCCATCTTCAGTTTTATAAGTAAACCCTTTCTTTTCGAGCACCTTAATTAATTCTATTTGTTCTTTAATATGCTCTGTAGCTTTTGTCCATTTATTTGGCTCAATTAGGTTGAGTTTCTTAAAATCATCAAGGAATATCTTAAAGTAATAATCTGCAATATCATGGGCTTTTTTTCCTTCTTTCTTTGCAGCAAGCTCCATTTTATCTTCGCCTTCATCTGCGTCAGTTGTGAGATGCCCCACATCAGTAACATTAATCAAATGCTTAACCTTAAACCCATTATACAAAAGAGTTCTCTTCAAAATATCTGAAAAAATGTAAGCTCTCATGTTTCCTATATGCTGATACCAGTAAACTGTAGGCCCACAAGAGTACATCCCAACTTTCCTTTTCTTAATAGGTTTAAACTCCTCTTTCTTTCGAGTCAATGTATTATACAATTGCATTTCCATAAATAAAACAAGCAATTAACCGTTTTAAGAGTTTCTAATTCTTTAAAGTGTTAAAGGCACAAGACTTTCTAGCCTTTTCAGTTTAAACTGAGCAATTTGAGCCCTGCACATTCCCTGTCTTGCAATCTCATTACACAAATGATCTACCTCGAGAAATGGCTGCCCGCCACCACCCATAAAAGGAGTATACCCATTCTCGCAAAGCTCTGCACCAGGTAAAGGCTTACTATTCGGTCTTCCTTCAACAATATCTCCATACATAATCTGATTAGAAGAACCAGCACAAGCAGCAGACATAATTGCTATTAACCCAGACCTACTCATAAAATAAGGTAAGTCTCCCTCATTCTCGGCAATCTTCAGTCTAATTTGAGCCAAATCTAACTTATTGACAGTTTTAGATCGAGAAAGATAATCTTGTGCTCCAGTCCTTGCATCCCTAACCAATCTATAAGGATCAAGACCATTAGACTCAAATCTTTCAAATAATTTAGAATCCTCTCTATCAGATTTTCTCCCAAACAGATACTCACGTTCCTCCCCGCTAAACTTAACTAAAAATACATAACCTTTAACAATTTTCATAAAAACTAATTTTCAACAAGTTATTTAAGAATTATTGCGATATAAAGACAATGGATAGCAATAGAGTAGTATCCAGTTATTCTTCCCTAACAATAGATTTTTTGGGTTACTTGATAAAAAAATCGATATTTAATAATTACTAAAAAAAATATTTTTATTGACGATAAAAATCAATAGTTAAGTTTTAAAACAAGTTTGATATAGATCAGTATGGTAAAAGAAGTGAATCCAATAGTAAATACCTTCAAAACTGAATGGCAAAATCTAGGTAAAAGAAAAAAGATTTTCATTCTATATACAACCTTGTTTGTCATAGCTGGAGCAATAGAATTAATGACTCCTCTTGTTATAGGGACAATTTTCAATAAAGTACAAGACCAAATAACCTCGCAAACAGAACTAAAAAGTCTAATATATACTATATTTTTGCTGCTTGCAATTAATATATCTTTCTGGTTATTTCACGGAACAGCGAGAGTTCTAGAACAAAGAACTGGCTTTTTCGTACATAGAAATTATGTAAACTCTAAAATTGAAAAAGTGCTTGAACTTCCAATAAAATGGCACAAGGATCATCATTCAGGAAGCACAATAGACAAGATAAGCAAAAGCGGTTCAGCAATAAGTTCATTCTCTCGCGGAGCTACATTTGATGTATACTATGGAATAATCTACTTAATTGGAGCAGTAATAATTCTTTCATTCTTTGATATTAGAGCTTCAATTATTGCATTATTTTTCGCAGTAACTACTATCTATTTAGTTTATCGAATAGACCTAAGGCTCAATAAACAATATAAAGAGATTAACAATTATGGAAACAAAGCAGCAGCAAAAATTTATGATTACATAAGCAATGTTATTACAATAATCACTCTCCGTCTTAAATCTACCGTCAAAAAAGAGATAGACCGTAGTTTAATGGCGAGCTATAAGGTAGAAAGAAGAAATATCGTTTTAAATGAACTAAGGGCTTGCTATAAAATAAATTGCCAGTTTAACTAATTGTATAATTCCATTG
>CAYSGT010000010.1:14923-17986 GCA_964430805.1 Candidatus Woesearchaeota archaeon | reverse complement strand
CAAAAGATTAGATTTGCAGCAAGAAAAAAAGTCGAACTATTCTCTTGGGATAGGGTAATAAAGAGCCTAGAGAAAGTATTAAATGAGGCATATTCTAGTAAATAAAATCTATGGATGCTGAGAGGATTAAAGCCTGGCTAAAGAATAAGTACAATTTTACATTTTTGCTTATTATAGTTGCAGCAATATTATTTAGAGGATATTACTTTTTTGTTACTAATAATCAGCCATTATGGTGGGACGAAGCAAGCTATATGTCGGTTGCCAAGTCCTACGCAGGCATTGGCTATTCGACTCTAGAGTCAATCCGCAGCTCGGGATTTCCAAGAACAATGTCTCTATTTTATTTATTAGGAATAACGAATGAATCGGTAATTCGTTTCTTTGGCTTGTATCTTCCAGCCATAATTCTTCTGGTTTTAACTTACGTACTGCTTTCTAAGATGTACCAAGATAAGCGCATAGCTTTGATAGGCACAGTCATTATGGCAGTATTATGGGAGAATGTATTTTATAGCAACAGATTTCATACAGAAAATTTAGCCCTTATTTTTCAGTATCTTGCCGTTATCTTTCTTCTAAAACTATATGGTCCGTCTAAACCGAAATCTAAATTATGGACAATAGTTCTCTTAGTAGCAAGCACAATATTGGTATTTTGGTATAGGCCTGGAAATGTCCTGTTCATACCAGCAATGATAGCATTCGCACTGATAATGCATGTTTCTGAATTTATGAGTACAAAGAAAAGGAAACTAACTACTACTGCAGGTTTATTGGCTCTAATTGCTCTCTTTTTTATATCTCTGAATACAGAAAGTCCACTCATTAAAGCATATTATCATCCTGAACTGCCTATTTCATGGAATTCATTTAATGTTTTCTTAGGTTTTTTCAAATCGCCTATAAATTGGCTGCCATCCATATTTTTCTATACCTTCTTAATAGGCCTAATTGGAGCATTATTCGCAATTTATCTGTACTTCCCCAAGATTGTCAAAGAACCTCGTGCTCTTAGCCAGACTATGAAATCTAACATTTTCAATCTTTTGCTTTTGCTTAGTGTAATGGGGGGATTTGTTGTGTTTATCAGACCAGAGGCTTTTGAGTATAGATGGTTTTTCCCATTATTGCCTGCATTGCTATCCTTTGCTTCGATAGGTGTTGTAAACTTCTCCGATTGGTTATCTAATAAAATAAATAAAAAAAGTCTTTCAATTTTCATATTATTAGTAATAGTCTTCTTGGGAGCCTATACTCAAATGTCTATAGTAGATCCTCTAGTTAAACAAAAAGCATCCACTTATAGTCAGGTAAAAGAGGCAGGACTCTGGCTTAAGCAAAACACAGCAATTAATGAGGTTGTTTTATCAACTTCAAAGCCACAAATAGCATTTTACTCTGAAAGAGAAACAGTTACGTACGCAGGTATGACGGTGGAAGAATTTGAAAATTTTCTAGCAGAACGCAAACCTCATTATATGATGGCCTCTCTATTCGAAGGCAATCCAGAGTGGCTTCAAAGTTGGCTTGATGCAAATATAAAGAATAACCGGCTAATCCCTATGCAAGGCTATGTAATGAAAAATCAAACGGTTGCAATAATTTATAGGATCGGGACAGAATGATTCAAATGGATACAGGGCAAAGAGATAATTCTAACAAATAAGTGTTATAACCGCCAGAATTATGTATAATCTCCAGACCACAGCTAAATTTTTAAATGGCTTTTTCAATGTAAAAAGATGGTTAATATATTAGTCACAGGAGGTGCGGGATTTATCGGGAGTCATATAGTAGATATATTAATAGAAAGAGGGCATCATGTAAGAATCTTAGATGACCTGTCGGGAGGATTTATCGAAAATGTGAATCCAATGGCAGAATTTATCAAAGGCTCTATTTTAGATAAGGCTCTTGTAGAGCAAGCTATTAAGGGGACAGAGATAGTTTATCATTTAGCAGCATATGCAGCAGAAGGACTCTCGCATAACATAAGAAAATTTAATTATATGAATAACTTAATTGGCTCTATTAACCTCATAAACGCCGCAATAAAAAATAAAGTTAAAAGATTTGTTTTTGCTTCTTCAATCGCTGTTTATGGTACCAGCCACGGCAACCCTCCGTTTAAGGAAGAGGACCCAAAACTTCCGGAAGATCCTTACGGGATAGCGAAATATGCAGTAGAGTTAGATCTTCAGTCTGCCTATAAAAAATTTGGACTTGAATATACAATACTAAGGCCATATAATGTTTATGGTGAGAGGCAGTTTATAGGAGATCCTTATAGAAATGTTTTTGGCATATTTATGAATCGCATAATGCAGTCGAAAAACCCAAAGATATTTGGAGATGGAAATCAAAAAAGAGCTTTTACTTACATAGGAGATGTTGCTCCAGCAATAGTCAACGCAGGCTTCTCACAAAAGGCTAAAAATGAAATAATAAATATAGGCGGAGGCAAAGTATACACAGTAAATGAAATTGCAGAAGAAGTATTATCTAGTATGGGTTCTGGCTTAGCAAAAGAGCATTTGCCTCCAAGATACGAAGTCAAGCATGCATGGTGCGATAACTCCAAAGCAGGGGAAATTCTCGGATACGAAGATAAAACTTCATTGAAAGAAGGAGTATCAAAAATGGCTTCATGGGCAAAAGCCAAAGGTCATATGAACCCCATAATTTGGGATAGTTACGAGTTAGATGTCAATCTACCAGAATTCTGGCAAAACCTAAGCAAAGAGTATCCAGAGTCGGGCTTTAGAATTAAATTGGGAGATTAACTCAAAACCTGAGAGAGCATTTTTCTAGAGGTTAGAGAATAATAAACATTCAGGCTAGTTGATATAAACATTAAAAAAGGATGCAACAGCCATGCAGTGTCTCCATATTTAACTGATTTTCTCAAGCCAGCAGGAATGTTAGGAAACAGCAGAATATTCTTCAGGCAGTAAAATAAAAACTTTCTTTTATTAGTTATCCAGTTAAAGTCTTTCTTTTCCTTTATATATACACTAGAATAATTCCTGGTCCATTTTACTCTTTTTTTAATAAACTCAT
>CAYSGT010000010.1:14507-14841 GCA_964430805.1 Candidatus Woesearchaeota archaeon | reverse complement strand
CGTTCTTGTGCCAGACTCTTGCGTTTTCAACAAAAGCAAATTTATTGTAACCTTTTATAGCTATACGTGCTATAAACTCCACATCCTGGGCGTAGTCCCCAACATCTTTGATTATGGATCTTCTAAACATAAACCCATTGCTGCCCATACAGTAAGGCTCTTTTTTATTTAATTCAAGAACAAAGTAACCCTCTTTCTGTATCTTTCTAATATTTTTATTAAGCTCTAATTGGCCCTCCAAGGATCTATAGACTGCAAATGGGTCAACACCAACGTAACTAAGATACCGGTTAGTCGGGCCGTCAGATTTAGATACATGCAGTTTAGGAACGCT
>CAYSGT010000010.1:0-14497 GCA_964430805.1 Candidatus Woesearchaeota archaeon | reverse complement strand
TAATTCCCTTTTCCATCTTCCTCTTTCTTTATTATTTTTACAAAATTAAACTTTCTGCATTCATCTAATACCTTCTGGTTGCTCCCACCATCAGTTATTATTAGCTCTATTTTATCAATAGGGTAATTTTGTTTCTCAATAGATTTTATTAATTTTATCACTCTAAAATCCTTTTCCTTCATGGGCGTTACAAAACTCACCAGAGGTCTTAAAAATAAGCGTTTATGTCGATCGTGCCTCCCTAAAACCTCGCTCTTTAGAGTGTGGTCGGCACTTCGATCATCCAAAAATCGAGCACCAGCTAAACCGCGCACTTTAGTGTGTTGTGGTGCATCGATTTTTTGATGCTTCTTTGCCATCAAATCTTAGAAATCTTTCCATATATAAATCCGAGCCCGTAGCTTGCATGTATTGTAAAGAATATGGCAGGCAGCAAACCTAGTATCCTCAAATCTTTATTGTGTATTGATTCATAAAAACTGGACAATAAATTAAGGATAACATAAACGATTAAAGGCAAAATAAAATAAATGTTTGCAATTAATAGGATCGGCAGAAACAATAGGTATAGCACGAAAGCGCTAGGTATCAAGAACATAGGCTTTTTTATAGTAGAAGTTAACGGTTCTTTTTTATTGCGAACTATTCCGTATTTAAACATCTGAATCGCCAAATCCGTAAAGCTTTCTCTTCTCTTATGGTATACATAAATATCTGGGCTATATGCAACATTGAATCCCTCTTTTTTAGCATCAGAAATAAACTTAGGGTCTTCACCTGGCCATAATTTCTCGTCAAACATGACCTTAGTAAAGACTTTTCTGCGGCATATAAGGTTTGCAGATGTTAGGTGCTTCTCATTTGCTTCTAAATTAAGTTTACCCCGAGAATAGCGGGCGCGCAAATCCGCGCCGCCAAATAATGAACTTAAGGCGTAGCTGCTTGCTCTGGCAAAATCTGATTCTGTTCTGTGAGTGAGTTGCGGTCCACCCACAATATCAATTTGAGGATGAGCATCAAAGAATTTCTCCACAGCTTCAGGCCATTCCAGAGGGATAGCAGAATGGCTGTTTGCAAAAGCAACAAATTCTGTTTTAGCAGATAGTATCCCCCTATTTCGATTTAAAGAAGGGTTCTCTCCAAGCCCGACAAAAATCTCTATTTTATTCCGCAGTTTTTGCAAACTTTTTTTTATATCAAAGGACCTTGCTGGTCCAACAGGGATTACAAGAGTTATTCTTTTTTTATACATCACTTTATGACCTCCAGCTCACAGGATATCTCTGCGCATGGCAAAATCCAGCAGAAGAATCTTTCATAAATTGCAGGATTAAGATTAATAATTGGATTAACAATAGGGTTGAGAGCAGTAAAACTAAGCCTTGTAAAATTTAACTTTCTTCGCAGAATCTTGAATTTCGGCTGTACATACCAGCATTCATCTGTAAAATAGTCAAAAGTAAAATAGCTGAATAATCTTTTGTGTGTTGGGTCTCTATAGCTTACTCCGCATGAAAAATGAGGTACCCTGATTACGATCTTGCCATTGGGCTTGCAGATGCGCTTTATCTCATGCATTGTTCTCTGGAGGTCTGAAACATGCTCTAAAAAATGGGAGCTGTAGACTTCATCGAAAGTATTTGGCTTAAAAGGCCATGGAAATTTCTCGAGGTCATGAGCGACATCCACTCCAGGTTGTTTGACAAAGTCCATATTTATATAGCCCTTCCTAATATCTAGACCGCACCCTAGATTAAGTTTTTTCATTTTTCAGTAGCCTCAGCATAGAGTCATAAAATTTAACAAATGATTTGAGAGGGGAATTTATAATTCTTAGCCTTATAATCCCTAAAACCATAAATGGACCAGCTGTCCAAAAATTAATTGTTGCATCTTTTTTGTCAAACCATTTTGTAGGCACAGAGCATATCTTATAGCCTCCCCTATTCGCATGATATAAAAGCTCAACGTCAAATGCCCATTGCGACATGCTTAGCCTTGGTAAAATTCTTTCAATAACTCTTCTTCTAAACACTTTAGCGCCACATTGAGTATCATTGTAAGGCAAAAGAATAATTGTTCTAACCACAAAGTTAAACAACCTTTTAGCCATAAATCTTGCCTTAGTTGGTTTAGGGTAAATCACAGCTCCTTTAGCATATCTCTCGCCTATGGTTGCATCACAGTTATGCAGTTTCTCAATGAGCTTGTAGTATTCTTCAGGGCTAGTTGCAGAATCAGCGTCTACAAAACCGATGTAATCTGTATTCATAGTCAAGGCTTTTTTAAATCCTTCAATAACCGCATAGCCCTTTCCCTTCAGTTTTAGATTAATATAGCTCACAGATTTGTGTTTGCTAGCATGTTTTTCTACAATTGATTCTGTTTTATCTGTACTATTGTTGATAGCAATTAATATGCGGTGTTTGAGCAATCCATTTTTCTCTAAGCCTTCAAAGAATTTAGAATACGAAACTAGTGTGGGGCCAATTCTTTTCTCCTCATTATAAGCCGGAATAACAATACATATAGAGGGCATAATCTTTCTTATAAAAGAGGCATTTTAAATATATCTTCAATGCTTCGATTTCAAATCTACCTCTTAAATCTGTAGTAAAGTAAAGTCCAAATAGCTTCGAATCCGTCTTTAAATCTTAACTTCTTGCCTTCCTGCTTTTTTCTTGCCACATAAGAGATTGGGACTTCTCCTATCTCAATTCCCATTTTAAGAATTTTCGCAGTTATTTCTGGTTCCCAGCTGAATCTATCATTCTCTATTTTTATCTTCTTAATTAAATCAGTTTTGAACAGTTTATAGCAGGTAGGCTCATCAGTGAGTTTAGAGGAATAAAGGGCGTTTGTGACAAATGTGACTAGCTTGCCGCCAAAGAGAAAAAATAAATTTGGGAATTTGTTATTTTTATTTAATGTTCTGGAGCCATATACCACACTATATTTATTGTCGAGCATGTGGCTGATTAGGGAGTTATATTCTTCAGGGTTTAATTCAAGGTCAGCATCTTGTATGATTATCATATCTCCCGTAGCCTGTTTAATGCCTGTTTTTACTGCAGCACCCTTTCCCATATTTTTTTGATGGTATAGTTTCTTTATATTATCTTTAATCTTTTTCTTTATATATTCCGTAGAGCCGTCAGTCGACCCATCATCCACTAAAATTATTTCTTTCTTTATTTTTCTCTCAAGTACAACTGCATCAACTTTATTTATCAACGGAGAGATATTATTAACCTCATTATAACAAGGAATAATTATAGAGAGCTTCATTTATTTTTGCCGATTAGATGGCTCTGCTAAAACCTGGTATCCAGCAGAGACACTTTTTATTTTATAATTTGATATACCTATTTCAGACAACATGTTTTTAATGTCTTTAACTGTATAAAAATAAACCGGGCAGTTTCTTAAAAATAGCCAAAATTTCCTTATTGGTGCCTGAGGAGTTATTTTCTTAGGAAATGAAAGGATCATGCCCTTTTTAGTTATTGAATTCATCTTTTTTATGAAAGCAAGTGGAGATTTTATATAGTCAAAGACTCCTAGCGCAATAGAAATATCATATTTATTTTTTTCACCGAAATCTTCCATGAAATCCGATACTTCAAATGTTATTTCTGGTTTCCTATTTACTTCTTTTTTATACCTTTCAAGATAATCCTTCGCCATATTGATCATCTCTAAAGAATAATCGATTCCTAGAACAGATAATCCCTCTTTTTCTAATGGAAAAGCAAATCTTCCGGCACCGCATCCAATATCCAGGACGCTCTTTGCATTTTTTTTATTCTTTAACTCAATGCACTGCTTTATAGTCTCCTCAAACCTCTCATGCATTCCTTTTCTGAAAACATTGTTAGAGATTTTTTTTATTAAGCTGCCGCTATTATCATAAATATCATCAAATTCCTTAGCTTTTTCTTCGAAATAAATTTGAACTTTATTATATTCTTTTTTCATTTTGGTTTAGCCAGTCCTTTATTGAGGTAAATTTATGCTCTTTTAATAGTTTTCTAAGTTTCCTGGTAGATTTATTTATCCCATAGTAATGGTTCCACTTAAGACCCCTAATCTTTGGTTTTCCAGGGTCATATTCCCATGGGTGAGTAAAAAATATTACCGGTTTTTTCTGTTTATTTATCTTCTTTATAGCATATTTTGTTATAAAATACGGAAAAAATCTAAAATAAATTCCCCCTATTAAAGGTATCCTCTTTTTTAGAATAGGTATTTCATAAACTGAAATTGGAATCTCTAGAAATTGTCCTCTTGGATCATTTTTTAATATCTCTTTAAAAGAAGGTTTATACATATACAACGGAGCAAAAGGCTCGCCATACAGAGGGGTTTTCGCAGGAAAGATGCTGGAGTCATATTTTAACCCGTGCTTCTTTAGCAGATCTATCGCATAAGCTGTATTCTCAGATATTGTGAATTGAGGCGCGCGGTAGCCCCTGACTTTCTGCTTAGTTATCTTCTCAAGTACACGAAGAGACATTATTAAATCTTTTTCAAATTCTTCAGGGGTTTGGTCAGCTATTCTGCGATGCCAATAGCCATGAGACCCGATTTCATGATTTTCTTTTTGAATCTCTTTAACAAGATAAGGGTATTTTTCAGCAACATACCCAAGAACAAAAAAAGTTGCCTTATTGTTTGTCTCTCTTAGCATCTTTAAAATTTTCCGCGTTGCGGTAACGACACGGCCGCGATGTTTTTCCCACTCGTGAGGATTTAAATCACAATACCAATCCTCAACATCTATGCTAAGAATATTTTGCATGGGCTTATTTTGATTAAGGGGTTTATTAACCTTTTTATAAAAATGGCAAAATTTAGCTTCTTATAATCAAGTATATTGCAAGAATAGGGCTCAAAAAAGCAAGTACCACCGAAAGAATGACTATCCAATGTGCTATCTTATCTAGCACATTATCAAAAAAGTTATTTGTAGCATAGTAATCAAATTGCTTATCAACTGGCAAATACCCTATGGTGTTTAAATGAGCATATTTTGCTTGATTGGCTAAGCTAGATATCTGAGGTTTTAGGAGCAGTCTTATCTGATAGACATTAATTACATTGTCTTTTTCTGATATGAATGGATAGTAATTTGCATATGGAGGTTCATAAATTTCATTAACTATTTTTCCATTTTTTTTAAAGAATTCAGTTAGTTCTTCCATAGAGTCGTTCAACCCGCCCTTTACCTTATCAAAACCCCATCCACAATCATCATTTACGCATTCAAAGTAAAAAACGTTTATCGGTATTTGTTCGCCTTCTAATTCTGATTCTAAGCTAATAAACTTAACAAATTCTGCGCCTTCGACATAATTTTTACCGTAAAACATCCAATTTAATCTTCCTACAAATATTCTACTATCTGCCACTATTAAGTCGCTATTGCTTATTTGATCATTTTTGAAGTCTATTACCTGAGACACAGCGCTCTTGCCGTAAAAATGTATTGTTCCCGTTTTTATTGTACCCAATAATACCAAAGACAATAATAAAGCAATTATTGTGATTATTGCCCAATTATATATTTTGAATAGCCTGGCAGTCTTTTTGCTTATATCCTCTAAAGCTAATGCGCTAAAAGGTATCAACAGCAGCTCTAAAAATAGAAAATGTTTTGGCAAAAGAATGATTGATGCTAAGAAAACAAGAATCAGAGTAACATTCAGCAAGAAGAAGATTAAGTAATTGCGATGCTCCTTTCTCCAGAAAATTACAACTACTATTCCTAAAAGAGCTAAATAAAAGTTAACAGGGTCGCCATTGCGTATAAAGTTAATTGCTCCCAACAAAAGGGGAGTTCCATCTTCAATGTGCTTTGAGTCCCCTAAAAAAAGTCCTGCCCAGGAATTAGACCTGTCAAAAATAGGGTCCCATGAATAATACTGCATCGCTTTGTCTTTGCCCAATCCCAGAGTTCTTGTAAACTGCAAGTCCAAAAACCCCTTATCTTTATAAAGCAGATAATTGTAAGTCAAAACCGGAACTGTAAAAATAAAAATGACTATCAAAAAGACAAAAATCTTCTTTAAATTAGACTTAGAAATTACATTTTTGCCTAACTTTATATTATAGTAGACTGCATAAGCCAAGAGTGAAGGTATAAACAGTAAAGGATAAGCCTTAGAATAAACAGAAAGTCCAATAAATAAGCCTGCAAGGAAAAATAAACCTGTATTTTCTCTCTTTAGCGCCTTAACAAATAAAAGCATTCCAAACATAACAAAAAACATTGCCATTACATCTACTTCAGCATAAGTATTTTTGATATGAAATGGAGCTATAGCAAGAAGAAACGAAGCTATCAAGGCTATTTTTTTTGAGAAAAATTCTTTTGTTAAAAGAAAGATTATTAAGATGCTGAAAGTTCCAAAAATTAAAGCTGCCGTTCTAGAAGCAAGGTTGGTAGCTCCCAAAATTGAATAGACCACGCTGCTAAATGCATACCAGAGTCCGGATGACTGGTCATAAGTGGTCATTCTACCTGCCCCCAGAAAATTAATAGGTCTAAGTGCGTGAATCATATCATCCGCATTAACAGACAGATTAACTGCAGCAATAAGCCTTAAGATAAATCCGAGAGCAAATATCAAGATGAGATAAAATGTACTTCTCTTCATGCCAAATATAGAATCAACCATCTTTGATAATAGGTCTGCCATGAATATTTCTGGGATTCGCGGTATATAAATAATAATACTGGGCAGCCGGTCTAATTTTTCTTTCTGAATTGTTCATATACATTTAGTAAATCTGCCTATTTATCAAGTAAACTTAAGAAAAATATCCTCCAGTTTAAAATGATTCTTTGAGTTAATCTTGAAAGAAAGTAAGGTCCTCAAGCTTTCTCCTAGCTTTATCTATTCTTTCTTTGGCAATTTTATCAACATCAGCTCCTTGCGCTCTTAGCTGTTTCTGGTATTGCTCCCTTAAAACATTAAGATATATCAGGACGAAAGACATTCCTTTCAGTGCATCTGCATTATGCATTCTTTGCCTCATTTCTTCAGGTGCTTTAGTTGCCTCAATATAATTATCAACAAAAATTCTTTTTAACTCTCTATCTACAGCTATGTGTTTATCATGGTGGACAAAGCCTAGTAGTTCTCTCACAGGGTCATCTCTTCCAAAATACTCAAAGTCAAGAAATACCTTCCTGCCACATGCATCTAAAACATTATGTATCCCAAAATCTCCAACATTTAATCTCTGCTGCCATAATGGAAATTCTTTAGATAGTTCTTTTGGAGAATATCTGCCCCTGAACTCGCGAACAAGCCTATTTGCAAGAGGGACGACTTCATCATGCAAAAATCTAGTGCCCTCCTCCATTGTTCCTTCAAGAGCACATTGCGCAACTAGATTTTTTATCCTGCTTTCAATATCGGTTGCATAGTCTTCTAATTTTAGTGCAGCTGCGCTTGCAGGAGGAAATCCAGAAGCATCTAAAGAATGAAGTCTAACAACAAAGTCAGAGATTTCTAAAACATCTCTTTCAGTAACTTCTTCAGGTTTTAAGACCCTCCCATTTTCAAACGAATATACTGCAACATGATCTTTTTTATGGAGTTGGAATGGTTGAGGAATATTTCTGAATCCTTTTTGCCATAAATATTCGACTGCTGAAAATTCGGTCTCTGCTCTTGGCCAGTTTTGTGCATGGAGTTGTGAATAGACTTTAAGCAGCCTGCTTCCAGATGAAAGTTGAACACGATACAAGACATTATTTCCTAAATGGTTTATTCTTTCAGCATCAACTATATCTTCATCAAAGTATTTTTGCATGTCTTTCTTATCCATGTACTGCTCTCCTGACTTCTGTCCAGTCTTTTACAACCACCAAACCATTGTTATCCGAATTGTCTCTTCTGTTAGGATTAAAAAGAATCTTAGTTATGTTAGGAAAAGATATTTCGCTAAATACTTCTGGTAGGTCATCAATAAAGTAGGCGCATTTTTCCGCAGAAATTCTCTTTATCTTGTCCTCTCTTGTTAATTCAAAAAAAACGTCTTCTGGTTTAAGACCCGTTTCATTATCAAAAAATTTGTTTCTTGCTAACCATTGATAAGCAAAGTTATGAAGATCGTGCTGGGCAGAACATTTTACAGGAGTCTTTGTTTTATGACTGATTATCTTTACCTTAAAGCCCATTTTATTAGAATAAATTATAAACTCTCTTGCTCCCTCAAATGGAGTGGCTTTCATAATTCCTGGACCATAAATATTTCCCTGCATTTCTAAAAAGAGACTCTCTTTTCCAATGCCTCGCAGATAATCCCTTATTGCTTCTTTTGATCGAAGAATTTCCCGGGGCACAATCTTGTCTTTCATAGCTTCAAGATAAAATGCATCTCCGTAGCATACAAGAGTATTGTCAAAATCTATTCCGATTACTTTGTTCATTTTTAGACCTCTATGATCTTATTTTTAAATATTCGCTTAAGGCGGATTGTGCAGATATACCCAAATGCTCCCAAGAAAAACTATCCTCTATGAATATTTTTAGAATTACGGATATATAAACTTGCCACGCAAGAGTTTAGCGGGCCATAGGATTCTTTTTTTTGAGCAATAAGAGGCTGCCTAAAGAGAATATAAGGGACGAAACAATAAATGCTTGAGTAAATTGCATCAAGGAGTTAGAAAATACAGACAGCAGAACAACTTCTATAATCAAAAATACTGGAAGAAGGGAATATCTATAGATTGCTCCGGTAGACAGCCTATACAGCAGTATTAGGTTAGCTATAGAAATTAGTCCAAATGATATTCCGTTATAAAAAAGAATATTTATTGCAATAGGCACAGCTTCTTCAGAGAAGATAGATATTATTTGACCTGGAAAGATGGAGAATATTGCCAGTATAAATCCTATCCCTAAAAGAATAAGAATTAATGCTGTGAAAAATATAGGCGTTTTTCTGCCATTTTCTGCTTCTTTAATCGATGAAAAAGGAAGCATCGCCTTGCTGACAGGGGAAGTTCCCCAGAAGATTATTTTTCCCAGAACAGAGGCAATCGCGTAAGAGCCTGCAATTTCTGCTGAAAAGAAAATCCTTGCAAGAATAACATCTAAACTGCAGAATATTATAACCACTGCGGTAATCACCAGGGAAGGTTTTGCATAGTTATAGACTCCTATGGGCTTAGTCTCCTCTTCCTTGGCCTTCAAAACCCCTCTTGTTTGAAAGAGTGAAAGCCCAAATGCAAGCCCTCCACCAATTATTGTTCCAAGAACAGCTCCTAAAACCCCTATCCCTAAGAATACCAAGAGTAGCCCCATTATTAGCCTTAAAGCTGATTCTACTGCCATGTTAATACTTAAGGAATTAAATCTCTTCCTGCCTTGCAAAATTCCCCTGGTAAGAGGTGTAAAAAACGCCAGAAGAAACATAATCCCAGTTAATGCTAACAAGCTGTAGTCTATTTTGAGGATAGGAGATAAGAATAATGCAACAATAAGATAGCCGATAAAGATAACTAGTGAAATAGGCCTTAATCTTCTAACAAAGCGTTTAAATATATTTTTTAACCTGCCATCAGTTTCTTCTATGGCAGAATATTTTACCATTACATTCTGAATAGAGTCCGTAAAAACCGAAAAGATATAGATAATAGAAAATATGCTTGCTAAAATGCCGTATTCTTCAATACTAAGCATTCTGGCCATAAAGAACTGAAATAAAAAATTAATAAAATTAAATAAACCAAAAGATATCACTAAAATTATGCTTCCTTTAATAAGAGGAGAGTCTAGTTTTTTAATTAATTTCATTAGGTGCGTACCAATTCTTGCGGATATTCTGTTTCCAAATATTCTGGCTTGAACTTGATGTCCGATGGATAGTTAAGTTCCCATATTTTCAATGGGCCCCTAAATTCGTTAAAGAATATGAAGTCTCCGATGGTTATTCCTTGTCCTCTCAAATTTTCGACAATTGCGTCAGGTTCAGAATGTGCTAGACTAAATGAGCCTTTTTCCTCTCCAAATAAAGTAATGCCCCTCCTTGGTCAATATATCCTCCCTCGTTTGATTGAACTATCCTAGGGAAGAAGAATACTCCCGCGTCAACGCCTTCGCCCATATCAACAAGAGAATCCTCATAGAAATAACGCAGTGGTAAACTATACTGCTGATTTTGATAAACAAAGATGGCCTGTACATTGGTTACTTTGCTTTCTAAAACTTCTGAAACAAAAGCAGCTACTATGGTCTTGCTAGCAGGTAAAAATAGTTGGGTTCCATTTAAAGAGTAATAAATATCCTCATCAAGAACAGTGCCTGCAGGATAGATATACAATGTAGAATTTTTTCTTTCAACTGTTTTAGAGGCATCCCTTAAGAAAGGAGATATCCAGCTCCGCCTGTCATAATTTTTATCAGAGCCTATGCTGGAAAATGCGCCGTATTTTCCAATATCCGAGGAATCAATTAGAAAATGCGTGGTATTATGAGCATACAAAAACTCCAAGGCAGCTCTTTCATTTGGCGAAGTTAATGCATGCCTTCCCATTAAATGATTCCAGTAAGAAATAGCATTACCTCCATCTAAAACAGTTGCTCTATTTCCAATACTCTGCAGCCAGTAGCCATAATCCCACCAGTGTCCAAATACTGAATTGGTCGGTGTCTCTTCGCGCACCCAGTCCATTGCTTTCTGCCATTGATTCGTGTATGAAGATGGAATGTACTGTTTAGCAGTATTTTTTGAAATGGTGTAATAAGTGTATGCACTAAACAAAAGACCCACTATCAAGATAATGCTAATGGCTAGTTTAGCTATTTCTCGCTCTTTGCGGGAATTAATCAGATTAGCGAAACTTTGCACAGCTAAGAACCCCAGCATAACTGCCCCAGGAGCAACCATTACCATAACAAGTCTAATCAATCCTCTGGCAGAAACGATGGATACAATTAAAAATATTAATAAAATAAGTATTCCAATATGGGCATTGTTGAAGAGGCGCCCTTCCATATTTTTATGTGCTTTAAGAGCATAACGCCCGCAAATATATACAAAGACTAAAAATCCAGCAGCGTACAAAGTTAAACTAATTGCATTCTCGCCATTAAGTGTGCTTTCAGCACTATAGCGGCTGAACACCGTAGTAACTAACATTAAAGTATAGGCACTAATCATCCACAAAGCGTTGCGTTTACTAGTTATTCTCAGGCAAAGCTGGTAAAATAAGACTACGGAGCTAATTAGCATTAGAGTAAGTCCAATATACAGATTTCCTATTTGCGGTCCAAAGTTCGAAGCCCATTCATTGAAGTAAGGCTGTCTGTTTTCAGCCACAGTATTAATTAATCTGCTTTGTGCCGGCTTTACTAAATTAAAGTAAATGTTTGAGAAATTTCCAAAAATAGCATCAACGCCAAAGAAAACAGTGCCAATAATTAAACAAATAGCCAGAACTAAAACAAAAGAAGTAATGCGACCAGGAACTCTATTTAGCCATCTGACTTTAGAATAAAGCTTTTCTTTTATATGTGGTGTAAATATAAAGATATGGAATGTCGCAGCAAGAAAAACTAAAATAGCAGAGCCTGTAGTTGCAGAAGAGAAAATATTTCTCAAATTGAATCTTTCGAAAAATAAAATCATAAACACAAATGAACTAAGTAACCACGTCCCTGTAGCAAAGAGATTATTTTTTTTCATTGCACCAGTGAGGAATGTTACTAAAAGTGCAGGGCTGATAATGTAGAATATGAAAACATATCCGCCCCATACAAAGCCCATAGCAGCTGTAGACATTCCTGCAAGAACAGCTGTGACAATCCTCTTGCCTGGTGTGGGAGCATTCCATGACGATAAGAACAAGTAGAATGCCATAAACAGAAAGAAAAATGCAACAGATTCTTTTTCAGGTATTCCTGCTATTGTACGAGGAAGTAATGAGGGCATAATGCCGAGGAATAAGCTGGCAACAAGTGAAATTGCATTTGCTCTTCTTTTACTGGTAAATCCGTTGAATGCTTTCCTGACAAAAAGGAAAAACGCAATAATTGTCAATCCAAACATAAATACCGGGTAGTAAATTGCTGATTGAGTTACTGACCAGCCAAATGTTCCAGAGAAAATGTTGTGAAACCATGCCATCATATATGGGTGAAGTAAGTATTCTCCCTCGGTATTAAACCCTAAAGGCACGTAACGCATTGCATCGTTAGTAAATAAACGACCATTATCTACGATATATTGCGACCATCTAAGGAATAAAAAAGGGTCAAGGTCAGGCCCAAGAGTCGGCTGTCCAGTGCTTACATCGATTAGTCCAGGGACATTCAATGTTCTTATCCACAAAGATAGAAATATAACTAGAATAAGCCCTGCATAAACCAGCCAATCATTCTTTTTTGAGATAAGTTCAAACAGCTTTTGTTTGCGTTGAGTTATAAGTTGTTCATCACGGTCATCCATGTTCTAATAAATGGGTAAAATCTCTTATTTAAAGCTTGTTGACTGCCTCCGTGTACAAAGCAACATCTCATCTAAAAAATAAAGGCGTAACAAAAACCTCAATTATAGCAGAAATAAATAATAATATAATTGCCAGTATTACAAGATTTAACGAGTCTTGTAAAACTTTCCAGAACCTCTCGGTTCCTATGTCTCTTCTAATTACTGCAAAAGAAATCATCCCTCCAGCGAGGGCAACTACAAAATAAGATGCTATTTCAGGCAAGCCATGGACAAAATATCTTAAAAGAGCAACAGGCAAGTAGTTTAAGTCAGACCGCGTAAATATAGCTATGGCTGCTGCAATTACACTAGCATTCCATGCCAAAATGAAGATTACCCCTGCCCCAAATAAAAGAGAGAAAACTAACGTAAAAATAAGCACATAAGTATTATTTGCAAAAATCAAAAACAAGCGTTCTTTATTGCTCGCAAAAGCAGTGGGTCCTGACTGTTCTGTATTGGAAGTAAGGGTTTCAGCACATTTATCATTTCCAGGATCGTTTATCACGCAGTAAGTTTGAACCTGTTGCTGAAGAGCATCAGTAGAGGGTAAAAGGATATACCAAAAGGAAAATCCCAAGACAAAACCTACAAAAAGCCACATAAATGCCCATAACGCTTTTCTATGATCTTTAATTAGTTGAAAAACTCCATTATTATCTTGAGAAGAGCGCGTCTCTTCTATCCTAAACATATAGAACATGAATGGAATAGAGAACATGACTGTGAACATAACAACAAGTATTCCTGCCGTTTTGCTTAAAACAGGGTCAGCCTTGAATATCCACTCGACAAGCAAAATTGAAATAGTAGTATAAAAAACTCCTACAAAAAACATTTCCCACGGTTTTCTTTCAGCTTTTGCAGGATTAACAAGCATTTCAAACATAATTCATCACCTAGTAATTCAAACATCAATCACCTTTTTATATATGTTAGCTTTATAGGTGTATGGATTCATTTTCACAGATATGCTCCAAAATAAAATCAGTGCGTATTCAGGGAGCTACAAATATAGCAAAAGCCGCAATAAAAGCATATTCTATTAAACCCACAAAAAAATCAAAAGAAATTTTAATAAACTTAAGACCCACAGAGCCAATGCTTCGCAATTCGCTGAACATATTAGAGAAGTCTTCTAAGGAATCTGTTCTAAATCATTTTAGCAATTCGCAGGAATTTATTAACCACTATGTTGCTAGAATTATCCCTCAAAATGCGGTAGTATTTACTCACTGCCATTCGAATACGCTGGTTCAAGCACTTATAGCTACTCACAAATCTAAGAAATTCTCAGTAATCAGTACAGAAACAAGGCCACTAAATCAAGGGCACTTAACAGCCAGCCAGCTTTCTAAAGCAGGAATAAATGTAACCATGTCGATAGATTCTGCAATGCTTGAAGATATAGAAAAATCAGACATTGTAATGCTAGGCGCAGACGCAGTAACTAAAAAAGGTGTGTTGAATAAAGTGGGAAGCGCTTCCATAGCTAGAATTGCTAAAGACTGCAAAAAGCCCCTCTATATTGTGACAGACTCCTGGAAATTTTCATCCCACAAGGTTCAAATTGAAAGGCGTTCGCCTAGAGAGATTTGGTCTCGCTCTCCAAAAAACGTAAAAATTCAAAACTACTCTTTCGATTTGATTCCTCCAAAACAAATCGCGGCAGTAATCTCTGAATTCGGTCCACTCTCTTACAAAAAATTTCTTAAAGAAGTCAAGAAGAGCTTCAAGAATTACGGAGCCATATAATCTATCTCAAATTAATAACTTGAGTTTGCATCTGGCAAACTCAGTAAAGATAACTCAAAAAAATATTAAAGATTTTGACAAATTTACTTTGTTAAAGATTACTATCTTGGCTGACGAGCCATAGTGGCGAAGTCAAGATCACAAAACTCTGCCTTAGTTTGTTAGCTGTTTTGGGATTACAGTTGAATATCTCAAGCAAACTGTAACTCCAATCTGAAGACTTCAATTCGTT
>CAYSGT010000009.1:17146-18045 GCA_964430805.1 Candidatus Woesearchaeota archaeon | reverse complement strand
AAGACGAAGTTCTTTGTTTTTGTTTTTTATTGTTTTTGAGTGATGTTTAAACAAAGAAAAATAGAGATTTTTCTAGCTTAAACTTTGCAGAAACTTGGAGCAAAGTTTAAACAAAGTTAACTGAGGTAAACAAGTTTAAATCTTGTTTGAGAACAAGATTTAAATACTCAATTTCTAAGAGATGAGAGTAGAGTTAGACGTTTGAGTGATTGCTACACGATTCGTCTTAAATTTGGAAGAGTTGCACCATAAACAAAATGGAATATGAAAATATCAAGACCGCGTTATGGAAGCTTGCAGTTTTGGCCTCGCAAAAGGGCTGAACGTTTTTTACCTAGTGTCAACTGGGATCCTATAAAAGGAGAGGGTTTACTGGGATTTATTGCATATAAAGCTGGAATGGCTACTGCGATTGTTAAAGATTCCACTCCTAAATCAATGACTCCCGCAAAAAAACTAGCTGTTCCGATTACGTTCCTCGAGACACCTCCTGTTAAAATATATTCTGTAAGATTTTATAAGAATGGCAAACCACTTACAGAAGTTGTAGTTTCTAATGATAGAGAATTAAAAAGAATAGTAAAGGTTATGAAAGTTCCAGCTACTGCGAGTGCTTTAGATGAAGTAAAAGATTTCGATGATATCAGAGTTATAATTTATTCTATTGTAAAAGAGACCGGTGTAAAAAAGACTCCAGATGTTATTGAAGTTGGAATTGGCGGAAAGGATAAACTTGCTTTTGTAAAGAACCACATCGGAAAAAACATTATGTTTACAGAAGTATTCAAAGGAGATTTGGTTGACGTGAGAGGACTAACAAAGGGTAAAGGACTTTCGGGGCCTATGGATCGTTTTGGAATAAGTTTAAGACAGCACAAATCTGAAAAAGGAAGACGTGG
>CAYSGT010000009.1:16193-17136 GCA_964430805.1 Candidatus Woesearchaeota archaeon | reverse complement strand
GAAGCTTGGGACCATGGCATCCTGCAAGAGTTATTTTTAGAGTTCCTCTTTCAGGACAATTAGGAATGTTTACTCGAGTGCATAATAATCTAAAAATATTAGGCTCAAATGTTACGTTGAAAGGAAAAGTTGATGAAAATAAGCCTTTCAAAAACTATGGAAATATAAGATCAGAGTATTTGGTGCTACATGGAAGTGTTCAGGGGCCTGCAAAGAGGCAGATTTTATTGACTTCACCATTAAGACCTAGTCTGAAACAGACTCGCAAGAAATTTGAATTAATTGAGGTGCACAGATGAAAGCTACAGTTTATGATATCGATGGAAAAAATAAAGCTGAAGTAGCTTTGCCTAATATTTTTGAGGGCAGAGTAAGAGAAGATATTGCTTTGAAGTATTATGAAGCGGACAAAGAATATCATCCTCATAGCCCTTCTCCTTTAGCGGGTAGAAAGCATTCTGCTTCTGGAACCATAAGCCACAGAAGACATGAATGGAAAGGACACTACGGTAAGGGAATTTCACGTGCTCCTAGAAAAGCAATGTGGAGACGCGGAACACAATTTTATTGGGTTGGCGCAGAGATAAACGCTGCACGTGGCGGAAGAGCTGTTCATGCGCCTAAGATTAGATATAGACCTGTCAAAATAAATGATAAAGAAAAAGTAATAGCTATGCACTCTGCTCTAGCAGCTACGGCAAAAAGTGAATTTATTTCAAAAAGATATTCTAGATTAAAAGATGTTTCTATTAACGTGCCTGTAATTCTTTCTTCTCCTGCAAATAATTTGAAAACGAAACAATTGCTTGAAATTTTGCGCAAGGTGTTGGGAGAGAATTATACTGTTGCCCTTCAGGAAAAAACTGTTCGTTCTGGAAAAGGAAAAATGAGAGGAAATATGTATAAATCAAGCGCCGGATTATTGTTTGTAAAGAGTCCGAGT
>CAYSGT010000009.1:14391-16183 GCA_964430805.1 Candidatus Woesearchaeota archaeon | reverse complement strand
GAATAGATGTTCGTTCTACTAATGAACTTGCAATTGAAGATTTGTATCCCCTTGGACGTCTGACTTTATATACTGAGCAAGCACTCAAGGAGCTAAAATAAAATGTTAAAACCAATCACCTCTGAAAAAGCAGTAAAATTGATTGATTTAGAAAATACTTTGCTGTTTGAAACAGACAGAAGCATTACGAGAACAGAAATATCCAAAGAAGTAGCAAAAATTTTTGGGGTTAAAGTTGCTAAGGTCAGAACATTGATAAGAAACAACAAGAAATATGCTTATGTTAAATTAGCTAAAGAAAATCCTGCAATCGACGTTGCAACGAAGTTGGGAATGATCTAATGGGTAAAAGAATAATATCACAGGCAAGAGGTAAGGGAAGTTTATCTTACCAAGCACGCAAACAAGCTTTCATTTATAGAATTGGTTATCCTATTGCAGAAGGAAAGGCTGAAGTTATCAAGATATTACATTCTGCTGCCCACTCTGCTCCATTAGTAAAAATAAAGGTGGGGAAACAAATATTCTTTAATCCTGCTTTTAATGGCGTTATTAAGGGACAGGCAATAACTGTTGGCGGAGAAGAAGCGACCGCAGGAAACATTCTAGCTATCAAAAATATTCCTGTTTCAACAAAAGTATTCAATATTGAATGCAACCCGGGCGATGGCGGGAAAATGATAAGAACAAGCGGAAGCAGTGCTCAATTATATAAAAAGTATGAAGACGGAAAGATAGGTGTATTAATGCCTAATAGAAATGAATTGAAATTAGATGGAGATTGCCGGGCAACCATTGGGGTTGTTGCAGGGGACGGAAGAAAACAAAAACCGATGATGAAAGCTGGAGTTCACCATTACAAAGCTAAGGCAAGAAACAAATTGTGGCCTAGGACTTCTGCTGTTGGCACTAATGCCGTTGACCATCCATTCGGATCCGGTAGAGGAAAGAGAATTAAATCTAAGACTGCGAAGAGAAACGCTCCTCCAGGAAGAAGAGTGGGACATATAAGCCCAAGTAGAACGGGGAGGAAGAAACGTTAAATGGCTGATGTAATTAGGATGCGTGAAAGAAAATTCTGCGGACTTACTCTTGAGCAGTTGAAAGCTTTGTCTGTTAAAGAATTGGCCGACCATATTCCTGCTAGAAGCAGAAGATCTCTTCTTAGACACCCTGAAGTTGTTGAGAGATTTCTAAAATCTGCTGAAGAAAAGTTATCAAGAAAGAAAAGAATAAGAACTCACTTGAGGGATTTAATTATTGTTCCTAGAATGGTTGGAATGAATATTCAAATTTACAACGGAAAGAGTTTCGAAGAGATGCAAATTGAAATCGAAATGATTGGTCACCGCTTAGGAGAATTTTCACTAACTCGCCAAAAAGTAAATCACTCTGCTGCCGGTATTGGTGCAACTAGAGGAAGCAAGGCGGCTAAGAAGTAAAATGGCTGAAACAATAAAAACAACAGTGAAAGAAGAAAATAAACATGAGCATGCTCAGACTCACGACCCTGCTCACGAACACAAACATGAAGAAAAGAAAAATGAGGTAAAAACTGAGAAGACAGAGAAAAAAGAAGTAAAGAAAGAAACACCTAAGGTGACAAAGCCCGTCGTAAAGAAAGACAAAACAATCGTTAGAGCTCCTAGTGTGCACATGTCTAAAAGACACGGAATGTATATCTGCTCATTCATTAAAGGAAAAACCATTGACAGTGCGATAGCGGACTTAGAGCAGGTGATTATGCTCAAGAAAGTTGTGCCATTCAAAGGAGAAATCCCCCACAGAAAAG
>CAYSGT010000009.1:10619-14381 GCA_964430805.1 Candidatus Woesearchaeota archaeon | reverse complement strand
AGGCAAGGGAATGATGTCTGGAAGATACCCTGTTGCTGCTGCTAAATTATTTATTCCTATGCTAAAGAATCTAAAAGGCGGAGTGATCTATAATGGAATGGATATTACAAAGACAAGAATTTCAACTGCTTATGCTAACTGGTCTTCAAGACCTGCGAGACGTGGCGGACAAAGAGGTAAAAGATCTTATATCACTCTTGAGGCTAGGGAGTTAATCAAATAAAATGGAAGAAAAAAAATTCGTTAAATTTAAGCAGGATGAGCTTGGAATCAAAGAATATGTTAAACATTCTTTGGGAAAGGGAAGAATAAGTGATGTATCCATCGAATATACCCCTGTTGGAGAAAAAATAATCATTGCAACATCCAGGCCAGGATTAGTTATTGGAAGAAAGGGTGAGAAAATAGATGAATTAACCTATGTTCTCAGAAAAAGATTCAATTTAGACAATCCCCACATTGAAATCAAGGAGATTACTAATGAAGCTCTTGACGCTCAACTTGTTGCGGATTCTATTGCAATTCAAATTGAAAGAAAGGGTTCACTAAAATTCAAAATAATTGCTTACAAAATGCTTGAAAGCATTATGAGGGCAGGGGCGCTTGGGGCTGAATTAGCTTTATCTGGAAAATTGCCAAGTGAGAGAGCCAAGACTTGGAGATTTACTCAAGGATACTTAAAGAAAACCGGAGATCCTTCTAAAGTTGTACAAAAAGCAATAGCTCAGGCTAAGACAAATATGGGAGTAATTGGAATTAAGGTAAGCATATTGCCTCCAAATGCCCATATTCACGACCAGATTAAGGTTAATGATGCTATGCTAAGTATAATACGGCAGAACAGCTTGCCTGTGGCTGTAGAGCCAGCTAAAAAGAAATCTAAAAAGAAAGGAGCTAGTGAATAATGGCTATTCTGAAATCTCGCGAAGTTGCTAAAATGGATTCTAAATCCAGAATAGAAAAGCTGAAAGATTTAAGAATGGAGCTTGTGAAGTCTCAAGTGGGCACACAGAAGGCTACTAGCAAAACCAAAGAGATTAAAAAGGCAATAGCTAGAGTTCACACATTCAACATGGCGGACACAAAGGTCAAGCAGGCTGGGAAGAAGCAGTAAAATATGGAAATAGATCCAAGAACAGGCTTACCAGTTACTGCAATTGATTTGGAAGATTTAGCCAGAGGGGAACAGAAGATAAAGATAGCGACTGAAAAACGTCGTTATGGCAAGGTAATCACCCTTGTCTCAGGCTTTGACAAAAGCATTGATATGAAAGCTACCGCAAAGGCGCTCAAAGAAGGGCTTGCTTGCGGAGGAACTATTCGAGATCAAACAATAGAACTCCAAGGAGATCATAAAAGGCAAGTCAGAGTAATACTCGTAAAGATAGGATTCACTGACGAATCAATTGAAGAATAAAATGACAAACAAAAAAACAGAAGCAGAGAAAACAAAAGAAAACAAATTTGTAGTCGGGACTAGGGGAAGAACATTTGAAGGAACAGTTGTGAAAAAGTTTGATAAGAGGGCCGTAATAGAATTTGAAAGAACAGTAAAAGTCGCAAAATATGAAAGGTTCATGAGAAAGAAAACAAGAATACACTCTAGAATTCCCGATGGCATGCAAATCCATATCGGAGATTACGTTAAAGTGCAGGAATGCAGACCATTAAGCAAGATGATTCATTCGGTGGTTATCCAAATAGTGAGAAGAGCGGAGGAAAAAGCAAAATGAAAGCAATACCAGCAAGAGCAACAAGAGGGTTGAATATTGGAAGCGTTGTTGTTGCAAGCGACAATAGCGGGGCAAGACTTGTAAGAATTGTAGGAGTAAAGAAAGGAAAATCAGGAAAAGGAACTCAACAATACGCTAAGATGGCAGATTTTGTTAAAGTTTCTGTTCGCGCAGGAAAGCCAGATATGAAGGGGCAAGTTTTTGATGCAATTGTAATTCGTCAACGCAAAAGCTATAGAAGAAATACTGGTGAGAGAGTTATGTTTGAAGACAATGCTGTTTGTTTATTAAAAGATGAAAAAGGAAATCCTAAGGGCACATTCATCAAAGGACCAATATCTAAAGAAGTTTTTGAAAGGTGGAAAGCAGTTGCTAAGATTGCTCAATTTGTACTATGAAAACATTATTTAATACGTCGTGGAAAGCGAGCAGACAGCCTAGAAAACAGCGTAAATACCGTTATGAAGCTCCACTGCATCTAAGGCATAAGTTTTTAAGCGCTAACTTATCAAAGGACTTGCGCAAAAAACACGGAATGCGAAGCATCCCTGTAAGAAAGGGCGACGAAGTCCTAATCATGCGTGGAACATTTGCTAAGAAGAAAGGAAAAATCCTTTTGGCAAATCCAAAAACCAACAGAGTTACTGTTGAAGGTATAAATCGAAAGAAAGCTGACGGCACAAAAGTCAATGTTTATTTTGACACAAGCAACCTTCAAATAGTCGCGTTGAAGCTCGATGACTTGCGTAGAATTGCGAAAAGCAACACTAGCGAGCCGAAGAAATCGGAGGAAAAAAACAATGCACCAAACAAGAAATGAAGTTATAAGGGCTCTGCCCTTGCAGAGAAAAGGAACTAAGTATGTAGCCTATGCTAGCAGGCATAATTCTACGGGCGTTTCAATTGTAGTTGCTATTAGAGATATGCTGAAACTTGCGAATAACAGCAAAGAGGTAAAGGGCATGATTCATAATAAAGTTCTGAAGGTTAATGGCCGAGCTGCAAAAGACCTGCATGACCCAATTACCTTATTTTCTATTTTACATGCTGACAAAAGTTACAAATTAACGTTGATACCTACAGGCAGATTCAATTTTGAAGAAACAAAGGATACCACAAGAAGCCTAAAAATAATTGGAAAAACGGCTATTAGCAAAACGGATTTCCAATATGGCCTTCACGACGGCACAACTATTGCGGCAAAACAAAATTTCTCGGTTGGAGATACGTTTATTTTAGATTTTGAAAACAAACTGACAAAACACATTGCTCTTGACAAGGGAAAGACTGTTTTTGTATTCTCTGGAAGCAATGTTGGAAAGACAGGCAAAGTTGAGGGAGTGGAAGGCCAGAAGATTACAGTCAAATTTGATAAGGGGGCAACTGTGCTGAATAAATCACAGGTTATTGCAATATGAATTCTAATATAATGAGGCAACCAAAGATTACGAGAGTGGTTCTAAGCGCAGGAGCTGTTGATAAAGATTTGGAGAAGGCTAAGAAGCTTCTAGAACTGATAAGCGAAAGAAAAGCTCAAATAACAAAGTCCGGGGCGAGAATGAGAATTCCTGCTTTCGGAGTAAAACCTAAAATGGAATTAGGAACAAGCGTTACGCTTAGAAATGAAGAAGCTATCGAAGTATTAAGAAGATTGCTTGGTGCAATAGACAATCAGCTTAAGGCAGGGCAAATAGACAAAAATAACTTTTCATTTGGGATACCTGAATATATTAATATTCCTGGAATGAAATATTCGCGCGAAATAGGAATCAGAGGATTTAATGTGACTGTTGTTTTTGAGAGGTCTGGAGTGCGCGTAAAGAAGAGAAAAGTAAAACCTGGAAAAGTTCCGGCAAGACAGCACGTGACACCTGAAGAGATTATAGAATTCATGAAAAAAACTTTTAAAACTGAGGTTAATGAATAATGACCGCAAGTGATTGGAATAAGGTGCTCAAGCAATTGAAGAATAAGCCCGTTATCGCTAAGAAATTCCTAAAGTTTAATAAACCTAAAGAAAGAAAGACAG
>CAYSGT010000009.1:0-10609 GCA_964430805.1 Candidatus Woesearchaeota archaeon | reverse complement strand
GGAATAGCTGCGCAGAAATGCCGACGCTGCGGCAGATTTGGAGCACACTTGCATCAATACGACCTGCATTTGTGCAGACATTGCTTTAGGGAGATTGCCCAGGAAATAGGGTTTAAAAAATACTCATGAGCCAGGATATTGTTTCAGACGGACTAAATCGCATAATGAACGCGAAGCTAGCTGGGCAGACAAGCATTACTCTTAAACACCACTCAAAGTTTTTGCAGAACATCTTAGCTATTGGAAAATTGAGAGGATATATAGCAGAATACAGCAATGGTCCAAAGGGACTTTTTATTGAATTTGGAAAATTGAATAAATGCAAAGCTGTAAAACCTAGATATGTTGTGAAAGTAAATGACATCGACAAATATATCCGAAGATACTTGCCTGCTCGCGGAATCGGAGTAATTGTTATCTCTACTAGTAAAGGGCTAGTTACTCACCAGACGGCGCTAGATAAAAATATCGGAGGCAGTATAATTGCATACTTCTACTAATATGAAAAGTTACGAAATTAGCGTGCCAATTTCTGAAGGAGTGAAATGCAAATATTCAGACAACTTACTAGAGTGCTCTAAAGGAGACATTCATTTGTCAAGGGCTTTTAATATCCCTAATTTAACCTTGAGTGTGGATGAAAAAGAAATAAAAATCCAAAGCAATAAAGCCAACAAGAAAAACATTGCAAATGCACACGCTTATGTATCTCACATAAAAAACATAATGCATGGCCTTAAAGAAAAATTTGTATATGAAATGGAAATATGCAATGTTCACTTTCCTATGACTGTTAAGGCTGAAAGCAGTAAATTGGTAATCACTAATTTCTTAGGAGAAAAAGTTCCTAGAAGCGCAGAGATATTGCCTGGTGTTGAAGTCAAAATAGATGGAACCAAAATAAAGATATTCAGCGCTGATGTCGAGAAAGCAGGGCAGACAGCTGCAAATATAGAGAAGGCAACTAAAGTTACAAACAAAGATAGAAGAATTTTTCAAGATGGCTGTTTTATAACTAAGAAACCGGGGGTAAATCCATGAGCAGAAAATTTGTAAGAAGAAGCACTTGGAAATTCTCAAGAATGGGGTTAGGAAGAAGAAAATTACAGAGATGGCGAAGGGCCGTAGGGAGACACAGCAAAATAAGAAAGAACAGGTTTGGTTACACAAAGTCCCCTAGAATTGGGTTTAAGTCGCCTCGAACCGAATCTGGAAGAATCGACGGCAAATTGCCAATTCTCATTACAAATGTGGCAGATTTCTCTAAAGCAAATAAGGGGAATTTATTAATTATTGCAAGAAAAATTGGTGCAAAGAAAAGAATTGAGATGATAAAAAAAGCTCAAGAACTGAATTTAGAAATTTTAAATGTAAGATCGTCTGGAGGTAAGAATGGACCTAAGTAGAAAAAGAGCGCTTATAGCTAGAACCTTAGGAATTGGGAAAGGGAGAGTCATGTTTAATGTTAATCATATAGCTGAAATAAAGGAGTCTATTACAAAACAGGACATTAGAGATCTGGTTGCAAATAGGTCGATATTTATTAGAGAAATTAAAGGCAGAAAGACAAATCCAGCTAAAAAAAGAAGAAGGGCTGGAAGTATACGTATGCGTCCTAACTCGAGAAAGCGCGACTACATTGTATTGACAAGAAAGCTGAGGGCTTATACTGGAGAGATACACAAGCAGGGCAAAATAAACGACAAGGAATACGACCAATTAAGAAAGGGTATAAGAAGTAAAAATTTCAAGAATAAATCGCATTTAAAAGAGCATATCCAAATTATGCAGAAGGAGTCAAAGTAAAATGCAAGGCATACAAAGAACAATCAGAAGAAGGAGACTAGAAGGAAAGACAGATTACAAAGCTAGGCTATATCTTCTTAAGTCAGGCAAACCTAGAGTGATATTTAGAAAGACAAACAGATATTTACAAGCGCAGATAGTGGTTTCAGACATTGCTCAAGACAGAGTTTTAGTTACAGTAAGCACCAAAGACCTATTGCAGCATGGATGGCCTTCCAAACTTAGCGGAAGCCTAAAGAGCCTGCCTGCTGCTTACTTAATGGGATATTTGCTAATGAAAAAATCCAAAGATGTTAAGGAAGGAGTTTTAGATATTGGATTATTGACACATGTTCCTAAATCAAGAATATATGCTTTTGTTAAAGGCCTAAAAGACGCTGGATTCAATATAAACTGTAGTGAAGATGTTCTGCCTGATGAAGTGCTAATCAATAAAAAAGCTGAAACAGCAAAACTTATTAATCAACTAAAAGGGAAGCTTAGTTAACAATGACACAAAAAATAGAAGAAAAACCGGAAGTACCTCTTGAGGTATCTGTTGAAGAGAAAGAAGAGATCATCTCTGTAGTTGAACAAACACCATTGCAAGCCTGGTCACCTAAGACTCAAATTGGTAGAGATGTCAAAGATGGAAAAATCAAAAACATCGACGAGATATTACTGAGCAAGAAAAGAATTTTAGAGCCTGAAATTGTTGACAGCTTGGTAAGCTTAGACAAGGATTTGATACTTGTAGGACAATCAAAAGGTAAATTCGGCGGTGGAAAAAGAAGAGCCTGGAGACAAACTCAGAAAAAAACAATGGAAGGGAACATACTTACTTTCTCGTCCATGGCTGTTGTTGGGGATAAAAACGGCCACGTTGGTCTAGGGCTAGGAAAATCCAAAGAGACCTTGCCATCAAGAGAAAAGGCTGTAAGACTTGCAAAGCTTAACATAATCAAAGTACACAGAGGCTGTGGTCACTTTGACTGCTCCTGTTCTGAACCTCACAGCATACCTTATACTGTTGAAGGCAAGTGCGGGAGTGTAGTAATAAAATTATTGCCTGCTCCTCAAGGAACAGGTCTAGTTATTGGAGATGAATGCAAAAAGATTTTGAGATTAGCTGGGATAAAGGATGTCTACTCCTATACTAAAGGACAAGGCAGAACAACCATTAATTCTGCTAATGCCTGCATGATGGCATTAAAAAGAACGGAGTCGCTATGATAGTTATAATTAGAATTTCTGGAATGGTAGACGTACCGCAAAATGTTAACCATACTTTGCACCACATTAATTTAAGGAGAAAATACTCTGCAATCTTAATGCCTGAAACGCTGGAGACTGCTAAGATTCTTAAGGCAGTAAGAAGTTTTGTAGCATTCGGCAAAATTAATGATGAGATGCTGGCTAAATTAATACAACTGCGCGGAGAGAGAATAGAGAATAAAGGAAAAGTAGATGCCGATGCAGTAATAAAGGGGCTTGACAAGAAAAATCTGCGCGAGCTAGGTATGAAACCATTCTTTAGACTGCATCCTCCTCGCAAAGGAATAGAAAGCAAGAAGCACTTTGGAGTTGGAAAGGGAGTTTTGGGAGACAACAAAGAACATATAAATAAATTACTTGAGAGGATGCTATGAGCAAATTAAAAACAGCCTGGGAATGTGAATGCGGCTCAATTGCATACGGCAAACTGCCTCCAGAAGAATGTAGACGTTGTAATAAATCTAACTCTTTTGTTGAAGCTGATGAAGAACAATTTGATGAATTGGCTGATGAAAACTTAATGGAAGAAATAAGAGCCCGCGACTGGGGGGAGGACTAAAATATGAAAATCAACTATTTTCAATTGTTAAATTTCTCTAACGGAGGAAGAAATTAAACATGGCTTTACGAATAAAGAGGCGCAGAAAGTCACGCAGATTTAGAGGGAGCCATACTCACGGACGAGGGTTTAAGAAGAAAGCACGTGGTTCTGGACATCGCGGAGGAGTAGGAATGGCTGGAACAGGAAAGCGAGGAGACCAGAGAAAGTCAATGATACTCAAGAATACTCTTCCAGAATATTTTGGCAAAAGACAGACAAGAATGACTTATGGCAAAATTAAGTTGAAAACATTAAACCTTGATAGATTATCATTCAATAAAATTAAAGACGATGCAGATTATTCTGAATACAAAGTTGTAGGAACTTTAACGCAACCGGTAAAGTTACACATTACTGCCGGTAGAGCAAGCGAGACTGCAATAAAGAGTGTTGAGAAGCACGGCGGAAAGATAACAATCAAGAAGAAAGAATAGAATTATATATGCAATTTTCTTTTAAGAAAGATGAATAAGGGAGTTATTATCGTTCTTGGCATCGTGATTTTAGTAGGCCTATTTTTTTCTTTTTCTGGTAACTCTTTGTATCTAGCTCCTAAGCAAATATCTCCTAATTCAGCTCCTGCAGTCGTAGCACCAGCTATTACTGCTCCACCAACAAGTGCGGGCCCTGTTTCAGTAGCACCGTATTGTACCACTCCGGCATCTATCCTTCAACATCAAGGAATTAATGGCTTTTCTGTATTTGGTAGAACTTTAGTTTTTTCCAGACCTCCTTCTAGCGACAAATTGGAATTTTACGATGCTGGGCCAGATGAGAGATTTAATACTGCAGATGATCTTGGAACTGTTCAAGCAGTTACATTTCCAATAAATTCGCTAATTGGAAGTCCTAAAATGAGCGGTCCAAATATTATTTTTACAGATTATGATCTAACCGTAGGCCGAAGGTCATTGAGAATATATTCAGTTGGGTCTGATGGAATTGCCGGAACCATGGATGATATCGGGCCATCTACTATTTTTACAGCACCAAATAATGCAAACGTTATGGAAGGCATATCTAGCTATTCTATTGATGGAGATCTTGTGACATTTACATCTACCAATACAAGCCCCTTTAATCCAATTAGTACATTTTATCAATGTGTTGCTGATGCTAATTCTCAAGGAACTTGCTGGACTTCAACCCCTCAACAAATGACCCAGTCAGTAACTTCTATGTACGGCGTATCTTCATTTGACGGGCTTACTCTTCCTACAACAGGATTAAACTCATACTTCTGGATATTTAGAAACACCATCGCTGGTGGCGCAAATAGATACAACTTATACTATCTTGATCAGGTTACTCAACAGCAAGGAGTTTTATGGAACAGGCCCTTGACTTCAAACCAAAACATTAACGATGTCTCATTTCCTTACGTGATGGTTCAGGAGGAGAACCCTATTATGTCTGGAACAGGAAGAATCTTTATTGGTGATCCTTATAGTTCTTCTGCTACCCAAATCTCTCCAAATAGCATTCCGGGAGCTACTTCCTTTAGCGATCTTGGAGGAGCTATTGGAAAACAAGCATCTAATAATGGGGATCAGTTACTCGCTTGGATGCGTAGTACTGGAACAGGCACAACGTCTGCCTGGGAGGCAGTTGTTTCAAGCTATCCCTCACATCGCGGGGAAGAAATTAATCTTGTTTCAGGTACGGGTACTCTACCTGGAAGATTCTTTATAGATATTGATAAAAATTCAATAATATATTCTGATTTAAATGATATTTACTCTGCTGAATGTTATTTTAACTGATTTTCTAGATACAAAGTTGTGTGTGCTTACCGAGTAAAATTGAATATAACGCTGGTGGATTAAATAAAGAGTCTAAGTGATTCACGGCTTGCGCATATTAATCTAGATCTAGGCTTATCTTTAACGCTGTATCTACTTCTTTCATTAATTTATTATTAATTGAGCCTATTTTCTTAATTATTCTTGATTTGTCGATAGTTTTTATTTGATTTAATAGTACAATTGAGTCTTTATCTAGCCCTGTTTGATTTTTTGGATAGCTAAATATTCTTGTACGCCTTTTAGCCAACCGCCCTTAAAGTATTTTTCTGGTTTAAAGGTGTTATGATTTACCCACATCAATTCAGGATGGCGATCAGAGGTCTTTATTTCGCCTGATTCTAAAGTCCCTTCGTAACCAATAGCAAATATCCTAACAGTCGGTTTTCCAGGAGCAGCTTCAACTCTTTCGTGACGCATAAATAAGACCGGCTTTCCAATGATATATTTGATATTTCCTCCTAGCTCTTCAGACATCTTTCTTTTTATTATCTGATTTAGTGGCTTTTCAAATTCGTCTTTTTTGATTCTCCCACCCGGTAAGTCCCAATCGCCAAAATTATCTTTTAATATCAAAAGATTGTCTCCTTTTTTCAGGAATACTTTTACTGCAACGAAATACTTGTCCTTTTGCTCTGTGTCCATATATCTCCCTAACTAAGTCTGTTTAAGACAATTTATAAAAATTTGTAAATACCTAGTTACATGACTTTAGTAAATTTTATATGCAAGTTATACTTTTACAGATTAGATGCATAAAATTAATTCAAAAGACACTACATCAAAATGCCACAAAGGTAGTGACGGCGGCCCGCGCATACACCTTGCCCTAAGACTTTTAAGCTTCAATATCCTCTGAATTTTAACATAATCCTGGGTGATCTTACGGTTGCCCGATGTTTTATTTATATGAAACAAACTATTCTTTTTGTGGACGCTGGTTATTTTTTCGAGTGGAAGGAAGAAATATAGCTTAACCATAAAATATTTAATGGGTCGAAGGTGCCAATTTATTATATGCATGCTAGGTTTGCACCGCAACCGAGTTTTTTGTTTTATTATAGCTGTGATGGAATACTATGGATAAACATAAAGAGGAATATTTTGTTTTAAGCGAAAGAATTGAAATAGTTAGATGGGCCATTAGCGGAAGTTGCGATGACATTGATTGTGATAGGTATCTTTACAAGGATCTTTTAAGGAAAAAGTATGGGCCTGTTTTAGAACATAATTTTTCTTGTATTGATAAACTGAAAAGAGATGAAAAAGCTCTTTTAAGAATTCTTGGTGATAAAAGGTATAAAAAGTTCCGTTATGAGATTTGCCAGGTCTGTAAAAAACTTGCTGATAAACTAGATGAAAAAAATGAAGTTGTTTGTTTTACAAAAGAATTGATGGATGGAAAATATTTAGAAATAAAAACCTTTTTTATACATAAAAAATGTTACGAGAAAGTTAAATCTCCCAAAGGGTGGAATAAAATAATATAGAAAAGTTTAAATAATATCAATTGATAATACTATCAATAGATAGCATGGAAACTCAAGAATTAAAGAAAATGAAATTTAATTTAAATGAAATTATAACGAGAAGTCCTAGACTTGACACCGTAGTTATGGTAGAACATTTTATCAAAGAGTATAGTGGAGAATACAAAAAAACAGAATTGTTCAACAAACTCCCTAAGAAAGTGATGTGGGGAACATTTAATGTAATTTTACAATATTTATGGGACAACAATAAAATAGGGATAGATAAAAATGATTATGTTGTTTATATCTGGAATCCTGAACTTGCAAAGAAATTTATAAATCGCACTAGTTACTAATTAATTATGAGTCTAGAGAAAAGGGCAGATGGTGTTGTTTTTGCAGATGAAAAAATAGAACATGCTTTCAACGGACTACCTGAAGATGATTGGCTTAAGAAAGCTTTACGAAATGCAATACAAGACTTAAAGAAAAATGTTTTTGCAGGAGAGAACATTCGTAAAGAGTTAATTCCTAAAGAATACAAAAAGAAGTATGGAATAGATAATGCTTGGTGGTTTCCACTCTCAAGCGGTTGGAGATTAATTTATTCAGTTGTAACACCAAGTAACGTTGAAATTCTAGCAGTCATTTTAGAGTATTTTGATCATAAAAATTATGCTAAGAGATTTGGTTACAAAACTTGATTTGGTGCGCATCAAAGTTGCTCAAGAGGACCCAGTGCGGCCCGCGCATCTGCCCATTTTGTAATTTCTCAGGAACCATCAACCTCTAATATGATTGATTATCTGAGAACTTTGTTCATTCTTATCTGCTGAAAACAAGTTTTAGAAAGTTATTTAGGTAACTCGAGGGAATAAGTTCCGTCGCCTTTATTGTATAAAACATATACTGCTATCTTAGAACCATTACGACTTTGTTTAACTACAACTAAATCATTTCTTGAATCTCCATTTAAGTCTCCAATTGCAACAGTTGGGGATGAACTACCATAAGCGCTTGGAAGATAAAATGTAGCATTAATTTCTTCATTAGTCTCTTTTTTATTAGCCAAAGCGTCAACAGAATTGCTATTGGCAGTTCTGCCATCACACGAAGCTAAACTTAACAAGCCAAATAAGCCTATACTAATTGCAGATTTTCTCATAATTAAACGCGATAATTTAAACTATTTAAAGGTTTAGTTTATCTTAATTTAAAAGGTGTAACTAACCAGTCAGCTTCTTAACTAGCATTCCAAACAAAAAGCTTACTATTGAAACTGCCAAGGTTATTGTGAGCATTTTCCCAAACTTCTTTTTGAAGCTTTCTTTATGCAATTTAGAATCATATTTTGTGTATGCGGCTATTATTATCACAACTAATGCAAACATAACCAAGGCAGAGGCAAATACATTCGATATTAAGAAGTATGGAGAAACTAGAATCAATACTGCAAGCATATAAGATATTCCTGTGTATGTTGCTGCCTTAATAGGGCTTTTATTTTTATCTTCTTCTGCCGACAAATATTCTGAGGCGGCCATTGAGAGCGCTGCCGCAAAACCAGTTATTAGACCAACTGTTGCGATTAGCTTGGTTTCTATAAATGCAAAGCTTAATCCTATGAGGGCTCCGCTTAACTCCACAAGGGCGTCGTTCAGGCCAAGGACAACTGCTCCGTTGTAGTTTGATTTGTCTTTTTCTTTAGATATTTTTTTAATCATTTTCCCATACCTTCGTGCAATTTGTTAAATTTAAAGAATTAGGGCAGCTTCCATCTCCCCTTCCTGTAAATCCTCCAAGAGAACATAAATAATCTCCTTTGTTGTCGTAAATTGGATTTAGCCCATCACAACATTCAGGATTTACATAATAGTATCTTTTTGTATCTTGGAAACATTCAGATATGCTTTCTGTTTCTAGTCCTTGTGTTTGTTGTGAAATTATTAAATTAATAATCTGTGTTTTGTTAAGCTCGTTCTCACTTGTTGTAGAAGAGTCTTTTAAAAAAACAATTATAAATATACTTAAAATCAAAATTGTTATAATTATCATTATCAATTTCTCTTTTTTCATTAATATAGCAGAACTTTAACATTTAAAAAACAAGCGTTATGACTTGTTTTTAGGATATTCAACTTTTAAACGATAATAAAAAGCAAAAGTTGAACATTTAAAAAGCTTTGATTTTATGATAGTGAATGGTGCTTAAAGAGTTAATCCAGTTCTTGCCTGAGGTAAAGAAACCTATAGAGAAAAAGTTAGCTTTCAATCAAAAGCTCAAATGGACCCTTATTATTATTGGATTTTTCTTCGTAATGTATAATATTAAACTTTATGGGCTGAGCAGAAACGCTCTTGAGAGATTTGATTTTTTATCTACTATTTTAGGAACTGATTTTGGGTCAATAATAAGTTTGGGTATCGGTCCAATCGTTACTTCATCAATTATTATACAGCTTCTAGTTGGTTCTGGAATACTTGGAATAAATACGAAATCTGATGAAGGCAAGAAATTATTCCAAGGGATACAAAAAATTGGAACAATCTTTTTTATCTTTTTTGAGGCTTGCATTTTCGTTTTAATGAAAGGTCTAGAGGCTACTCCAGGATACGCACCAATAGTAATATTTCAACTAATTCTTGGAGGTCTAGCCATCATGTTTATGGATGAGGTTGTGGCTAAATGGGGATTTGGGTCGGGAGTATCCTTATTTATTGTGGCAGGAGTAGCTTTACAATTGTTTATAGGATTGTTCCAGTTTGTCGGCGCTGATGGAGCTAATTGTCTGGCAGATTTCTCTAATACTCCTTGCTCTGGAAGAATACTCGTAATAATTCAGTCAATAAGCAATGGGGATGCTACAAGTGCCCTGCTTGCTTTGGCGGTTATTCTTGTTACAGCCCTAGTTTTCCTGGGGGTTGTGTGGGCTCAAAGCCTCAAAGTAGAAATACCTCTAAGCTACGATAGATTAAGGGGGTATGGAGTAAAGTGGCCACTCCAATTCTTCTATGCTTCTACCCTACCAGTTATTTTAGTTGCTGCACTTGCGGCCAACATGCAGTTATTTGGAAGTTTATTTGAAAATTGGCTTGGACACCCAACTTTCCTCGGAGGTTTCCAAAACGGACAACCTATCTCTGGACTCGCTTTCTGGATAAATTCTCCTAATCTTTTACAAGCAGCTATTACGGGAAGTCTATTGACCTCTCAGATACTGCAGGCAGTACTCCACGTCTTGTTCTACGTTATTTTCTCAATGATCTTCTCTGTATTTTGGGTTAAAACAACCGGAATGGACGCTGCGGGTCAAGCAAAGAACATTTCATCCAGCGGACTTCAAATGGCGGGATTTAGAAAAGACCCTAGAATAATTGAAAGTATTTTGAGCAGATACATAATTCCCCTTACAGTCATGGGCGGTCTTGCTATAGGTGCTTTGGCCTCTGTTGCAAACTTGCTTGGCGCTTTAACTTCTGGTACCTCAATATTACTTGCCGTCATGATATTATACCAGTTGTATCAAAATATTGCCCAGCAGCACGCATTAGATATGCACCCATCTCTAAGAAAGATGATGGGATAAAATTGAAAATTCTTCAGTTAAGAGTTAACAAAATTTAAACGCCTATATGCTTTGCAACTTGACTTCGCCACTGTGGCTTGTCAGTCA
>CAYSGT010000008.1:14291-18110 GCA_964430805.1 Candidatus Woesearchaeota archaeon | reverse complement strand
ATTCTATCACACTAATGGGATTCTTTTATCAAGAGAAGGACTAGCTCAAGCTCTTGGAGAATTTACAAAGATTGGAGTTTCACTTCATAATACAGACTTTCAAAAATACGCTCAAATAACTGGCGGTAGATCTTCTCAATATGAAAGAGTTATGGCCGGATTAAGGACTTTAGGAGAAAAAGGTCTTGCCAAAAAAGTTGAGGTAAAACACGTTACTGTTAAAGGAATGAATGACGATATTGAATCTTTAAGAGGGACTTTAGAGTTATGTGCCCAATACGGTTTCAAATTTAAGTTCCTTAATTTTGAGGCAATACATCCCGGACAAGTAAGTTTGGTGCAAGATGTAAAGGTGATTAAACAAAGAGTAGAAGAATTAGGAGCAGTTTCCCTTCCTGAACCAGGAAGTGTTTTTAGAGGCCAGCAAAGTTATTTGCCTATTAGTTGGTATTCTTATAAGGGCACAAATGGCGTTGTAATTGATGTTGGCTGCGGAAGACCAGAAGTATGTAAAAACTGCCACAATTCAAATGAGATTTATGTAACTCCCAAATTAGGGCTAAAACCTTGTAAAATGAGCGATCATGAAATTTCTCTTAAAGATGCAATTGATAGAAGAGATGAAGGGGCTCTTGTTGCTGCAGTCTTAGAATCAAGGGACTTCTTAAAGACTCAGCCAGGTCTTGGAAAAAATCATTGGGGGCAAAGATGAGTGGGAACTTAGTCCTTCTTTACGCAAAGTTTCCCCAGATTGGGAAATCAAAAACCCGCATCGCAAAAGATAGTAGCGAGTTATTTGCTTTGTTTGTAAGCTTCTACTTATTAAAAGATACAATCAGCAAGTTAAGTAACTCCTCATTCTATGATTTTATGGTTGTAGTGAATGATAATAAAGATGCCAAGTTATTCGAAGATACCTTTGATGTTGAAACTTTTGTATTAGATAGAGACTTTTTATCAAAAAACCAAAGTGGAAGATTCTCTTCCTTATTTTATCTATTTAAGCAAACTTATGATAAGGTAGTTTTAGTTCCTTCAGACGTCCCTTCAATAACTTCTTACAATATTTTGAATGCTTTCAATAATCTTGATGAGAACAAATATGTTTTTGGACCAGAACATAACGGGGGAGTGTACTTAATTGGAATGAATAACTTTCCTTTAAATCTTTTTGATAGCGTTAGATGGAGTACACCAGATTCCCTCAAAGATTTAGTAAGAAATTGCTTGGGAAATACTAAATTGCTTGAATTAAAAGGAGATATTAATAATTTAGTAGATTTGAGGCTATTTGAAAAGGAGATTAGAAATAGTTCGGTTTCTCTTTATGAATTTCTTGTTTTGACAAAATTTTATGAAAAATTCACAGAAAGGAGTATCTCTGCCAGCCATGCTCGCAATTGAATTATTTGGACTTTCTAGGGCAGGTAAAACCTCTACCTTAAGGAGTCTTGTTTCGCATTTTCAGGAAAAAGGAGAAAAATGCGAGGTAATTGGTAGAGCTCCTGTTGATTTCAAGAATTGCTCCGATTTAGAGGAATTTCATCACCAAATGATTTTATATTTAGAACAGAGAGTTCCAGAGGCTAAAAGCAGAAACCCAGATTATGTTTTAATGGATCGAGGACCTTATGATCGAGAGATTATGTTAAAAGTAGATTGCGACGATGGACAAGTTGGATCTGAGTTTTATGAAGCTGCTATTCAACGGCTTTTTAGATTACAGCCTCAAGTAGATCTTCCTTTGCTCTTTCTTGTAGATCCTGCAACTTCTATTGCCCGAATTAAATCTCAAAAAGATGAGGGTTTAGACTATTCCTATTTATGTGCCGGACTTAACACGAGAGAGGGTGTTGCCGGCTTAAGCAGATTGTTTGATAGTTATATTGCCTTACAAGCTGCAAAAACCAAAGTTGTAAGGGTTTATGCTGATGGAAATGTTAACGATACTCTAGATTCCGCTTTAAAAAATATAGCTTCAAAAAAGGTTAAAAATGATGGGGGTGTGGCAGGAATATGAAAGAAATAGAGATAAAACTGAAATATTCAAATGAGAAGGCTCTTAGAGATAAATTAGACGCTGTTAGAGGCAAGCCTACCGAAACTTACGAGATTATTGACCGTTATTATGCAAAAGATGGAGGTACTATGAAGACTGCAGAGAGCCTCTTAAGAATAAGAACCAAAAAAGGCATATCCGAAATTACTTTCAAAGGCAAAAGAGAGACAGATAGTGATGTTTGGGAAAGAGTTGAGATAAATGTGTCTGTCGGAGATTCTGAAAAGATGGAAATGATTCTAAAGGGTATTGGGTTAAAGATGATTCTAAGAAATAGAACTCTTCGGGAATATTGGAATGTGAATGGAACTGAACTTGGAATAATGAAGATATTAGAACCTGCAGAAGTTGATTTTGTTGAGATTGAAGGCAAAACCAAAGAAGATGTGGAGAGAGTCACTTCTCTTTTTGAAGGAATACTTGAACCGATTGACAAAGATCATTTTAAAAAATTAGATGAGGCAGGTAACTAATGCCTCTTAAGATATTTATTATAAGGCATCCAGAGACTATTAAAAATGTAGCGCAAATTATTGATGGTCCTTTAAATGGTGAACTATCAGAAATTGGAAAATCTCAAATACCTGGCGCTGTTAAAGAACTACTTTCTTTGGGAATAACAAAAATATACTCTAGCGATTCTGAGCGTTGCAGAGAACTCGCAGAAACATTCTCAAAAGAATCCAAGATTGAGATTAACTATGATCCCATGCTTAGAGAAATAGATAGTGGGGATTGGATAGGTATGAGAAAGTTAGAGGTCAAAAAGTTAATTGCTCAGAACAGAAGGCCAAAATATGGAGAGGATCTTAATCAATTAATGGAAAGAGCAAAAACTATTCTTCATAAACTGGCTCTGGAAGAAGGAAGAATTCTCTTGATAGCTCATGGTTGTTTAGGTAAAATGCTTCTAGGCGCAACTATTAATCTGCAAGCTTCTGAAGCTGACCGAGAAATAAGTTTAAGAAATTGTGAGATTAGAGAGCTTGACTTAAAAAATATAGGCCTTAAATTATTCTGCAGATTGGGATCAAAATAAAAATGGTAAAATTAACTACTTCAAGAGGTTTGAATAGACAACTTGCAGAGATTCGCCTTCTGGAAGGAAAAGTCCAAGGAATTGAGGGCGGAGTTGGAGAGGTCACCACTCAGTCCTCTGAAACATGGCATGATAATGCTCCTTATAGTGTATTGGTAGAGGACCTTAGACTTGCTAATATAAGGCTGGGAGAAGCTCATGGAGTCTTGAGAGGCTGTGAGGTTAGAGAATATCCTACAACTTTGTCTGAAGAAAGAGTTGGTTATGGGACTAGAGTGAGATTTAGAATAGATGGAAAACCCGATGAACTTTGCTTCGTTGGTTATGGAGAAACTGATATGGATAATGGTTTTGTTCTTTATGATTGTCCTCTTGCAAAACTTTTGATAGGAAGATTAAAGGGAGAAGTGTTTAAAGGAACCATTAATGGGAGGACGAGCACATATACTATCGACCAAGTAAGGCCTGTAGAGAAGTTATAGTTCTTAGAAAATCTATCATCTCTGACTCGTTGACGCTTTTCTGCCCATTTTGGACTTTGTTGAAAAGCTTTGAGGAGTTCTTTTAACGTAGATATCAAACGTTTTATTTTTTATATTAAACCCATAGAGGAGAGATCACGGCCTTCAAGAAGATGGCTATGATGTCCCCTCCTGGGAAAAAGAGGTGATGATAATAAAGCGAACTCCGGGAAGTATTTAAATCTTTCGATTATGTCGTA
>CAYSGT010000008.1:1758-14281 GCA_964430805.1 Candidatus Woesearchaeota archaeon | reverse complement strand
GAACATAGTTGTTTATGTCAAAGTGTTCACGCCCTAAAAGGTGTAGGGGTGCATCGATTTTTTGATTTTATATAATTTTTGGCGGTTTTATTTTAGGGCATATGTTCTAGAATAGAACTATAACTTTATTTAATCCTGTTTTTACTACCTTTTATGGAAGAGGAGGTTGTTAAAGATCCTAGAGAAAAGGTTGGTCAAGAGCAGATACATGACTTGCTTTTTGACGATAGGCTGAGCTGGCAGACAATAATCTATGATTTGATTAACTCTGAACAGCTTGACCCATGGGACATTAATCTGTCTGTTCTTGCAAATAAATACATTGAAAAGGTGAGAACCCTTGAAGAGGCTAACTTCTTCATTTCCTCTAAGGTTTTGCTTGCTGCCTCTTTACTTCTTCGCTTAAAATCAGAGATCCTTTTGAGCAGGGATTTGCAGTCAATTGATGATATTTTGTATGGGAAGAAAGAAGAAAAGAAATACTCCCAGGAGAGAATTGAACTTGATGAAGAGATTCCTGAATTGGTTCCTAGGACCCCTTTGCCAAGGCACAAGAAAGTCTCGCTACAGGAGCTTATCCTGGCTTTATCCAAGGCTATTTCAACAGAAAATAGAAGAGAGCATAAGGCTCTTATTTTGAAGCAGCATGAGATAAATGCTTATTTGCCAATTCCAAAAAAATTATTTAATTTACAAGACAAGATAAAGGGTTTATATTCAAAGATAAAGCAGATGTTTGTTGGTAGAGACGAAAGGATTGCGATGTCCGAATTGTCCTCAATGGATTCTGAAGAGAAACTTCTTACTTTTGTTTCGCTTTTGTATCTTGACACACAACAAAAAGTTTGGCTAGAACAGGATGGTCATTTTGAGGAAATTTGGGTGCTACTCAAAGAAATGTATGAAGCAAAAAATAAAGATTTAATTGAAAGACTCAAGAAGGAAATGGAAATGCTGGAAGAAGAACAAGAGGCTGAATCTGTTGTTGAAAAAGTTAGCGGGTTTTCTGAAGTTGGGAAGGAATGATTAAGATATAATCTTTAATTTATAATAATCCTTTAATAACCTCTTAATTGTTTTGGTTTATGAGGAAGTACACTCTTTATCCAGATGCCTTAGAAAGGCTTGAATCTTCTGGTCTTGCTGCTAAGATAAGAAAAGTAGTGGCAAAGGATGGAGGGATTTCAGGGGTTTATATTTCAGGGCAAGAAGTTAGAGGCATAGCAAAAGAAATGGATGAGAATGGTGTATTCGAACCCATTCCTTTAGAAGAAAGGAAAAGGTTTAAGGAATCTTTAGGAGATGCTTTTAGCTTTCCAGACAAACATTTATGGACCATGAAGAAACAAGATGGTTCTGTAATTAAAGAAAGATATGAGGTTGAAGACTTTTTAGGGTTCATGGGTTATTATGCAGCCTCCATTTTAAAACCTAAAAAGTTATGGGCATTTTCTAAATTAGGTTTTCAAAGTCTTACTGATTTATGCGGCTCTATCTCAGCTTTAATGGCTAATGAATCTGCTGCAGGAATTTCAGGAGATGGTTATAAGTGGGAAACTAAAACTCCTGATGGTAAGATTAGAAGTACTCAAATCACAGGAGATATGAACTCAGACTTAAGAATTTTTCAAATAGACAGAACTCCTTATGAAACCATTGACCCTTTAGGAAATCCTGTTTCTTACAGGCCTGTATTGGATTCTGATGAAGCAAATGTTTTAGCTTATCATTCGACAGAACTTGCACTTTTAGCTGCTGTGATCAAGTGGGTTAACCAGCATAAGATTCATTCAGAGGCTTTAGAAAATAAGGCTAGTAGTGCGATTGAATGGGCAAGATCTTTGGGACAGCATGACGGTACTGCTACTCATAGTTATTCAGATGGAGATCTTTCTCCAATACGAAGAGCTTTTTTTAGGGGCAACTCCCCTTTAGCATTAATTGATGAAACAAATTTAGATGCTAATAATCCTTTCGACTTTTTAGGAACTAATCGGGGTGTCGTTTATGGGATGTATACTAATGATTTGAAGGAATTAGTTTTTCTTCAGCACCCTACTGATTCTGGAAATGGTTTAGAGAAAAGGGTTACTGCCAGATTTTCACCAAGTGATGCTGATCATCTATTTAAGGGGATAGTTTACCAGGCGGCTAAAGGGCTTGGGAGAACTTCAGCTGCACAAATAATTTTAGCATTGCAATATAGGTTTTCGCCTCAATATGAGGAATTTATGAAATAATTTAATCTTTCAACTTTGCAATTAAACTCTTTTCTGCCAGGAAGGATTCTTCTCCTGACTGCATGTTTTTTATTTTATATTTCTTCTTTGTTATTTCATCTTTGCCTATGAATATTGCAAATGGAATTTGATAAGAGTTTGCATATTCTAAGGCCTTTCCTACTTTGTCAAAATTTATGATGCAGCTAATGTTATTTTTTCTTAAGTTTTGTGCTAATTTTATTGCTTCTTTGTCTTGGTCTATCGAGATGAGAATTGCTTTTGTTTTGTCTAAATCTAATTGATTAATTTCTTTTTCACATAAGCCCATTACGGCTTCTATGCTGAATGAAATTCCAACTGCTGGAATTTCTTTATTTAGGAATCTTCCCACTAAACGATCGTATCTTCCTCCTCCGAACAGTGCTGTTTTCCCTACAGATACTTCGAAAACATTTCCAGTATAGTAGTTAAATCCCCTCATCAAATTTGGATTAAACGTTAATTTTATTCCATATTCTTTGCATTTTTGGATTAGGTCCACTAATTCCTGCGAGCCATCAAACATGTTATCTTTGAAGAAAGAAACCTCCTTGCTCATTAATTTGAATAGACTCAGGATTTGATTTGAGTCGGCGTATTTCTTTAGATTCATCTTTACCTGGTCTTCGCCGATCTTATTTATCTTATCTATTTCTCTTAGCACTGCCTGCTTTTCTGTAATTTGCACTGATTTGATTATTTCATCTATTAATTTTCTATTATTGATTTGTATTTCTACATTCTCTACTTTTAATTCTTTAAGAATATCAGAAACTACCGCCAAGCATTCTACGTCTGCATTTACGGTTGGGTCCCCTATTATATCAATATCGCATTGTGTGAATTCTCTTGTTCTTCCTACCCTAATTGGTTCGTCTCTGAACACTGTCCCTATTTGGTACTTCTTGAATGGCAGTTTGAGATTAGGGTTTTGTTTTAATAGCCTCGCTAACTGGAATGTGAATTCATAACGTAGCCCTAGATTTCTATTTGCTCTGTCTCTAAGCCTAAATCTATCTCTTACTGCTTCATCTTCTTCATCAATAGTTTCTGTACGCATTAATTCATCAAATTCTATTGAAGGTGTTTCGACTGGGAGAAATCCGTATAGCTGGAAATACTTTTTGGCTATTTCTTTTATTTTTTCTCTCTTTTGCGATGCTGGGGGAAGATAGTCTTCGAATCCCTTGACTGTTTCTGGTTGGTATATCATCTTGTTTCCCCTTCTTCCATTCCTTTTATGTAATCTCTGAACATGGATCTTCCATTAACTCTCATTACTTCACTTGCAGTAGCTCCTGCTAAAGGATAAACTGGATTTTTTGTTATTAATCCAACAATCCCTCCTCCAATTAGTAACAAATTTGGAATGAAGTAAGAAATGCTCGATAAAGCGACCCCTACAAGTACACATTCTTCTACTCTTTTTTCTGCTTCTTCTCTAAGGTCTCTTGCTAGAAAATAACTTTCTAACCTTTGTTTTAAATTCAATGTCATTTTATTTTACCCTAAAGCGGAAGGTGAGAATCGAACTCACTCTAAAGGCGCCACAAGCCTTTGTGCTAACCATTACACAACATCCGCCATATATTTAATTCTTTATCTTTATCTTTGATATATAAAGACTTTGAGTATGGGGTGTTCTGTGCTTTAAAGTTAGAACTAGAAAATGCTCGTTCAGTTGAGCTGATGAACAAACCTCGGAGTTTGTGTATTCATAATATTTGCTGTTTTGGAGAGTTTATAAGCTTATCTTTTAGGCGTATTTCTAACTAAAATTATTTAAGGTTAGAGAAGAATCTCTTTTATGAGCAAATTAAAACTTTACCTATCTAGCCCTTTTTACGATTGGGGTAATGAGTTGCTAACTGAATTGAGGAATTTATTTGAGGTTCATAACCCTATAGAAAATTCAAGACAAGGCAGCCAGTCAGAATATACTAGCGACGATATTAATGCTTGCACTAAATCTGATATTATATTGGCATTTCAACCGGATAGAGAACCTTGTTTATCTGTTGCAGTTGAAGCGACAATCGGATATTGCAATGGGGCTACCGTTATATATGTTGATGAACGTGGAAAAATAGATCCCTTCATGGTTGCTATTTCCAAACGTGCTTTTTCTAAATTATCTGAAGCAATAAACTTTCTAAGAAAACTTTCAGTCGACCCTCAAAAATCTGGCGTATTTGTCAAGTCTGGCAACAATTTGGAGTAACTTTTTACCCCATAGATTTTTATCTTCTTAATTGTTTTATTTTATATGGTTTGGATTAGAAAAGACAGATTTCGGTTTTATGCCCTGAAACTATGCTGCTGGATGTTTGTTGTGTTTTTAATTCAGCTACTTTTTGAGGGTTTTACCGAATTATTTTTACTTGATTCTGGGTATTATGTTGAAGTGTGGAGATTTATTAGTGCTATATTCCTTCATGGGAGACTTGCTCATTTACTGTATAATATTTTTGCACTTGGATTATTTGGCAGCATGCTTGAGAGGCTGATTGGATCTAGAAGATTTTTGATTGTATTTTTTGCTAGCGGAATACTTGCTAATATTGTTTCTGTGAATTTTTATGATTCTTCTCTTGGAGCTTCTGGAGCAATATTTGGTGTTATTGGGGCTTTAATTGTGGTTAGACCTTTGATGGTTGTATGGGCTTTTGGGCTCCCAATGCCCCTTTTTATTGCAGGGATTTTGTGGGCTGTTGGGGATTTGATTGGATTATTTGTTCCAAGCAATGTGGCTAACCTTGCACATTTGTCTGGTATGTTTTTTGGTTTGCTTCTCGGAATTTTTTATAGAAAGAAAGCATTAAAAATGTAAATTATTTTGACAACAATGTTTTCCAGTTATTCTTATAATTTTCATAACTTGCTTTAAACTCTTCTTTTGAAGTTAATGGTATTTTAAGGTTGGATAACTTTTTCTTTAGAACTTCTATGCTTTCATCTTTTGATTCGACTGACGACATTATTTCTAATTCTATTATGTAGCCGTAACCTACATTATCCCCTAATTGTATTGTTATTCCATCTGAACTGAATGTATGCCTTGTTCTCTTCCATTTGATTTGTTTTTCTATTCCTAATCTGCTAAACATTTTTTGGAGATGCGGGAATTCTTCTCTCTTTATTTTTATTTCTTGTTCTTCTCTTTGGTCATCATGAATATCTCCGCTTTTTAGAATTATTTTTGCTTCTGTTTCATTTTGTCAGAGCCTTACTGCCCCTTGATCTGCATAGTATTCTGTTTCGTCTTTTTCTATTTTTACTAATTTTGAATTTTTAGTAAAGTAGTCAATTAATTCAAAATATTTTTCTTTGGAGATAAAACTTCTGATTTCTACCTCAATATTATTCATTATTTCTGAATCATTCTACTAATTATATAGTTTTCTAACATATAAGTCTATAAACATTTAATTTAATTTGGTGTATGCTGAATGTTGAAATTCTTGCCCAAACAGAGGGTCATTGCGGACCTGTTTGTTCAAAAATGGTTTATGGCTACTATGGAAAAAATGTTTCGGAAAGAGAAATAGCGGGTGTTGCTAAAACTACCTCAAGATATGGTACTCTGCCAGGCAATATGGTTAAAGCTGCCAGGCATTTTGGATTTAGGGCACAGTACAGAGAAAATTTAACCTGGGATGAACTCCATGACTTAGTGGTAAAAGAAAGGGTTCCTGTTATTGTTAACTGGTTTGATATTAATGAGGGGCATTATTCTGTTGCTATTGATTTAGACAGAAATGAAATCTGCCTCGCTGATCCTAACAAAAGACGCCGCAGGAGAATGAGCAAGAAGAATTTTATGGGGGCCTGGTTTGATTATATCGGCTCTTCTACAACTAAGAAGAGAATAAGATCTGCGATTATCGTTAGAAAAAGGTAATCTGACTCCGGGAATTCTCGCAGAAAAGCTTTTTAAATAGTGAAATTAGAGTAGTATTACAAATATGGAAAACCAACAACAAATCTGTGAGTTAAACCTCCTGATTAGCTGGGTCTTTCATTATAACTAGAGAATATCTCTAAGTCTTTTTCGAGGTATTCTCTATGAATTCTAAAAAACTTAATAAAATTAACAAACAAAATCTTGAACAATCTTTTATAGCTCTTGCTAGCGTTAAACTTACTCCAAAAGAGAAGAAAGTGCTTGCTTTTCTTTCATCCAGAGAATTTTTTAAGAATGCAACCCAAACTGTTAATGAACTTTCTTTATTGCTTGGCTGTGCTCAGTCTACCTCTTGGTCTGTCCTGCGGTCTCTTCGTTCATTAAAATTGATTAATTATGAGAATAATGGCACTGTATTAGAGTTATCTGCTTCTGCACGCTTACTCGTTAGTGGAGGTTTAGAATAATGGAAGTAATAATCCCTACACGTAATGATTATACCTGCCTTGGCAATATTTGTGAGAGTCTTAGTTTGCTTAAGATTATTACTAAAATACACGTAGTTAACAATGGTTCTAATCATGAAATCGCTCAGATAATAAAGAAGATTTGCAAAGATGTTTCTAAATGTATTTATTATGAATGCCCTGTTACTGGGAAAGGCGCCGCAATTAGCATGGCCCTCTGTAGAACTCTGGAAGATGTTTTATTTGTAGACGCAGATATTATCGGTTTTAACCTAGAGATGGTTACGTCTCTTTTTGATCCTTTGAGCAAGGGTTATGACTTGGTTAAGGCAAAATTCACCCGTAGCAATGGTCAATCAAATAGCTCTTTTGTTTTGGATGAACTTAGAAAGAGATTTCCCGCATTATCTATTTGCAAGCCTACTGGCGGAATATATTGCGCAAGCCGCAGGGTTATTCAGGATTTGACTTTGCCTAAATCCTGGAGTGTTGACTTGAGCATTCTTTTGCAGGCGCACAAAAAGGGATTTGCAATTACTGAAGTTAACATAGGGATTGTTAGAGACAAGGTTAGAGATAACGAGAGTTTAGAATTCTCAAAAAAATGTTTGTTAGAGGAAGTCAATAAGTTTAGTGGGGTGTCCAATGCAGGCAATTAATGGGATTTATGTTTCAAATCTAGAAGATGTTGTTAATGGAGTTGAATCCCAACTTGCAAATGGATTTTCCTTAGCTTTTAACGAACTACGTGATGGGGTTAGAGGCATTTTAGAAAGAGTACATGGTGTGCCGCGAGGAGTTCCTTTGATTGTTTACGGAGAACAGGCAGACCCTCCAATTGTTAAAAATATTGGCAAGAGCTTTTTTGCTTCTATTGCTTTGGCACAATTACAATCTCGGGGAATAGCGGCTACAAAAGGATATCTCCCATTATTTAATGATATATTTGGAAGCAACGCTGAAGTTTTTACTAGGAATGGTTTGTTAACACCTAGCCAGGTTGGTCAACTAGGCAGACAGACTTATGCCTTTGCTCCAACTCCATTTAGCTATGTTTCTAAATTGATGGATTTTATTCAGAGAGATCATCCTGATCGAGCAAGACAACTTTTAGCTAGTGGAATCTCTTTTGAAGTACTTTCTGAAATGGAAAGAACGAAATCTATAGGAGAATTTAATGTGGGTTTAAGAGGTCTTTTAGAGAAGAGTGCAGGTTTGGACTCGCCTCCTTTATCCTTTTCTCCAGTAGAAGACCAAATCATACGCAATCCAGAACTACTTGCAAAGCTTTTACTTTTTTCAGAGACTACTGGAAGTAAATCTCCTTTGTATGTTACTTGGAAATCTTTAGAGCCAGGCTACTCTCCTCCTAACCACCCTGAACAGAAGAGCTTGGAATCTGGATATAGAAGATGCCGCGTATTCTTAGATGGAGCTAATGCCATTTTACGAGATATGCAGACTAATAATGTTGTAGCTAATGTCTCTTTTGCCAGCTTACTTGAGAATGATCGCGCTCAACAATTCGCTCTTAACGCTGGCAGCAGAGCTGCGATGGTTTATGCAATGAGCATTCCTGGAGTTTACATTACAGGTGGAGGCTCAACCTACAATGATGGAGTTATTGCTAGATGGAGAGAACTTGGTTATCCTCTGCCTATTATGGCCCACATTCAAAACCCTGTATTTGTAGAGAAGAGTAGTCGTTTAGCTTGGGATCTGCCTTCAAAATCTCAAGATATTATGGAGACAATTGCCAATGCAAATTTAGTTAAGACTACTAGTGCTGGTGTTTTTGCTCACTTTGCAAGTTGGAGAATGCCATGAAGAAAGTGCTCTTTATTTCCGGACATCCTGATGACCACATGACAAGTGCTGGTTTTCTTAGCTTGCTGTCTAAAAACGGCTATGCCCTATTTGAGATAGTTCTTACAAGCGGCAGCGGCGGATATGCTAGGGAGAATGAGAAAGGTACTATCGAACAGACTAGAAAGAAAGAATTTGAGGAGGCTAGCAAACTAATTGGAATGACTAAGACTTTCTTGCTAGGCTATGATGAGCACACTCTAATAATGAATAAAGAAAATGTTGAAGAGATTACTAAACTAATTAGAGAGATACAGCCTGAAATCATAATCATTCCTAATCGGGATGATTACTACGAAACTCACTTGGAGACAAATAGAATTTATACAAAGGCTATTAGAACAGCTATGAAAGTGCGTAAACTTGAACTTGGCAGCCCAGTGGAGCCAATCTTGGTTTTAGAGTGGGAGCACTCTGTGCCAAATCAGCCCGATGTGATTGTTGATATAACTAGTGAATTTGAACTTAAGGAAAAACTTATGGATTGTTATTCATCTCAATTAAACGAGATTGAAAAACAGAAAACAAGAAGTCTTAATCAGTATAGAGGTGCATCTATTGGGGTAAAATATGCTGAAGGGTTTAAGACAAATAGGTTTATTCCTTTAAGACTAGATAAACTGCTGTTTAATAGAAAAATTCTTTAAGGATTAATGATAAAGAGATTTATGGAGATAAGAAAGGCTAAGCTAGAGGATGTGCCTGAACTTATCAGACTTATTCAAATTTCAGATAACCGGACTTTGGAAGTTGCCTCGAGAAAAGTTAAGAAATTTATTGATTCAGATAATGGTTTCTTTTTAATTGCAATAGAAAACAATAAAATTGTTGGGTACGCGCTTTTTATTATAAAAGAAGATGATGAAAAAGCCAAACAATTTTTAGATCTTAGTGAAAATTCTTGCATAGGTTGGATTGCAGTTAATACAGATTTAAGAGAGAGGTATATTGGCTCCAAATTGCTGAAGGCATCTGAAGAATATGCTCTAAAATATGGTAAAGTTGGGATTTGGTTAGATTGCACTCAAAAAGTGGTTGGATTTTATCAAAAGAATGGCTATGAAATTGCTGGAGTGTATGAAAAAGAATCGCCTAATAAATTGCTGAAACCTCTGTATTTAATGGTGAAAAAACTTAAGTAAATTTATTTATTACTTGGATATATTTTTTATTCGTCTCTGGCCCATACCTCAAACTTGCCCTTGCCAAAACAATATTTTGTGCGATCTCCGTTTTGCTGAACTGCTTGATATCTTGCAAGGAAATCTTGCATTTTTCTTCCATCTTCTGATTTTAGAAGTGAATATGTGAAAGCTCCCAGTCTCTTGAAAGCTTCAGGATCCATTTTTGTAGCTCTAGGGTTTCCTCTAAATACTTCTTCTGCACCAGCTTCTTCCATTGTTTTGAGAGTTTCTACTGCTGCAAAGAACGGAACTAATGTAAATCCTCTATAACCCCTTAAAGATTCAGGAATGGTTGCTATATAATCAGCTGATATGCTTAAATCTGTTCTAGCTTTCCTTAACATAGTCTCTAAAACAGATGCTCTTACTGCTTTGCCTCTTTTACTTGACATGTCAAATAATTCTCTTTTATCTATTCCTTCAAAAAGTTCCGTAGGCAAGTATACGACTCCTCTATTTGTCTCATCTTCATACGCGTTTTTAACTACATTTGTTAGTTGGAGAGATGCACCGAATTTTTTTGCCCTTTCATCGCCTAATTTGACTTCATCTAAGTGATTAGTCATTCTGTTTAGAGCTACTCCAACATCTCCTGCTACAAAACTGCAGTATTCATCTAATCTTTTCATAGTATCTATTGTTCCACTTTCTAGAAAACGTCTCATTCCGAGAGCCATTGAAGTGGTACATGCTAAAATAGCATCTTTTACAGGACCTGTTGCTTGACTTCTTATGTCTTCTAGGACTTGTCCTCTTCCAAAATGTTTAACAAAAACTCTTTCATCTTCATTCATTGCTCCAGGAATCAATTCATCAGATAATTCTCTTAACTGTGCTCTCAAATCCTTTATTGATGTTGCAGGATCTCTTCTTGCAATTTGATTTATTATATAAGCAAAAGAATCTATTCCTTTAACCCTTCTTTCTACAGCTATTACTTTAGGATTTGCGTCTTCCCAAGTATCTAGATATCTTAAGACATTATAGAGGTGAGTTACTATTTCTCTTTTATTGGTTTCGTCGTTAGCTCTTAATAGCTCCAGCAACCAAGTTGGCAGGAAGAAGCTTCTGGATTTTAATGCAAGCAATTCATTTGAGTCTAGAGTTCTTCCTTTGGCTAATCTTCTTAACTTGCCTGGTCTTGGCCAGTCTAACTCTTCGATTTGGCTTATTTCCATTTGGATTTCTTCAGATTATGCCTTTATTAAGTTATCCACTCCTTAGTGACAGACACTTTTTGAGATTAAGATGTGAAATGCCCCTGCCGCGTTCTGGGCTCTATGGGCATAATGATGTGATTTATTATTGTTCGTCTTTGTGATAAAACTCTAAGAATTCAATCAAATCTTTTTCTTTATAATATTCATAAGATAATCGATAATGTCCAACATAAACTTCTCTAGTTCCTTTTCTTACATTTCTCATAGGTTTACCAATTTCAGGGTTTTCTATTATTTTAGAAATCTTGTTTTTTATACTTTTTTGAACTTCTGCATCTTTTATTTTAATTACTGCTGATTGAAATTTAGCGTCAAACTTTACATCTACCATTTGTCGAGCTCTTTAAGAAATTCTTTAGAGCTCATTTGGATAAAATCTCCTGCTTCGTGTCTTTTGTAAGCTTCCTCTGTTCTTCTGGCAAATTCTAAATCATCTTTAAACTTTTCATCTAAATCATCAGCTTTCTTAAGTAAAAAATTAGAATCATTCTTAATTATTAGAAATCTGTCTCCTTCTTTTATTCCTTTTCTCATACTTGCAGGTATAACTATCTGACCCTTAGAACTTATTGTTGCAGTTTCTATTTCTACCATGGTAAGGCATGCCTTACCTGATATATAAATCTTTGTAATCAGTAGCCTTAATGTTGTAAGGGTCGATTTTGTTAGCCATCGACAGATTGTCCGATCTCGCGAGCTTTTAAGGATTGTCGAGAAGGAATGGATGCAATGGAAGGGATCCTTAATTTTATTAACAACTCTTATTATTAGATCATATATGGAAGTTAAAGACAATATAAAAAATCACTACAAGTTTGATTTTTTTAGCGGGCTTTTTTTTATTGCTCCCGTTCTAGTTTTATTTTGGCAGGATAATGGTCTTAATTTAACAGAAGTTATGTTGTTGCAATCAATCTTTGCTATTTTAGTTATTCTGCTCGAAATTCCTACAGGAGTAGTAGCCGATAAATGGGGAAAAAGAAATAGCATAGTACTAGCAAGTTTACTTCTTTTGTTTTACCCCGTAATACAATATTTTGGAAGTAATTTTCTGCATTTTGCTCTTGGCCAATTGGTTTATGCCATGGGTGTAGCACTTATGTCAGGAGCAGACTCAGCCCTGCTTTACGACAGTTTAAAACAAACCAAAAAAGAAAAAACATTTTCTAAAGTTTGGGGAAATACTAAGAGTCTTTTATACTTAGCAGGAGGAATTGCTGCAGTAGTAGGTGGTTTTGTTGCGCATTACAGTTTAAGGGCTAACTGGATTCTTGTTTTTCTAGCATGGATAATAACTTTTATAGTTTCTCTTCAATTTATTGAACCAAAAGCCTCCAAAAAAGCAAAACAAGATTACCTAAAGCATACATTTGATAGTTTCAAAGAAACGTTTTCAAATAAACCCCTTCTCTTTTTGTTTTTATTTGCAGCTCTCTTTACAATGGTTCACAGAATTGCTTTTTGGTTTTTCCAGCCATACATGCAAGAGTCAGGAATATCTATAACTGTTTTCGGAGTTGTGTGGGCAAGCTTTACTATTTTCGCAATATTAGGAAGTCAATCTGCATTTAAGTTAGAAAGAAAGTTAGGATACAAAAGAAGCCTATGGTTTATTATTCTA
>CAYSGT010000008.1:1383-1748 GCA_964430805.1 Candidatus Woesearchaeota archaeon | reverse complement strand
TTAATGGTTGGAAGCTTATTCCTAATGAGCCAGTTTATTGTAGCTGCAGGAATCATGTTGATTTTTGTAACACAATATGTCAGGGGTTTTGTCCAACCTGTTCTTGAGGGCTATACTCACAAATTATTAAACTCTGAAAAGAGAGCTACTCTTCTTTCAATTCAATATAGTGGAGGACCATTAGGTTTTGCAATTATTGCTCCAATTTTCGGATATATTGCAGATAAGTTTTCTTTGTCTACTTCTTTATTAATACTTTCAATTTTCTTTGGAGTAGCATTTATGATTTTGATGTTATGGGCTAAAAAATAGCCAAAGTTCGCCACAAGTGCGAAAAACCCCATGAATATGCCACGAGAGCCTGA
>CAYSGT010000008.1:0-1373 GCA_964430805.1 Candidatus Woesearchaeota archaeon | reverse complement strand
CGGGATTTATCAGAAATTGGAGAGATTCCATTTATAATTTTTGGATAATCCCTTATACCCCTCCGACAAAATGCCCCTGCCGGGATTTGAACCCGGGTTCCGGCCGCGAAAGGGCCGTGTCCTTGACCACTAGACTACAAGGGCTTATCTTTTTTATTGTTAAAGATGCCTTTTAAACATTATTGACTGAGGTCAATAGGCTTAAAACTTTACTTTGTATTCTGCAAAAATTTTTAAATGTTTTTCTTTCTTAATTTGTTTTTCATCTATGAATAGTAAAAGCTTAAGCACAAAACATAAAAAGGTGGTATGCTCTGCTTTTTTATGACTATTCTAAACTCCGGACAAAGCCAATGGCTACATGATTTATTGTTGGGTGCTTTTCTCAAGAATGGTTTTGCCCGTACCAATGGAAATAAGGCTTGGTTGATAACTGAATTGCAATATCTTAATTTGACTGAAGATTTAGCAAAAGGATTCCTTTCATTTACTAAAAATCCTATTTATAGAAAGCAGTTTTTTGAGCTTGAAGTGAAAATGATTAGAGATAATGCTAAGGTTATTGCTGACGCCGTTGGTGGAACTAATTTTAACCTGATAGATGTTTATTGCGGGGATGGATTAAAAGCAGTTGAGCTTGTAAAAGAAATTAACTCTAAGGCTAAAGGATCAATAAAAATTTGCTACTGTCCTTTAAATGCCTCTCAATATTTGATTGACATAGCAATAGAAAATATGAAGAAAGCAGACATTAGTAATGTCGTTGCCTATAAACCTTATTTATCAGCAGGAGATGGAAGATCTCTTAGACTACTTGCTAATAGCCTGAAGGTTAATGGATTTAATAAAAATGTAGTTGCTCTTTTAGGCGGAGTCGTTGCATGTTTTGAGATTAATGAATACCTATTTGAATTAAACAGAGATATGCAGAAAGGAGATGTTTTAGTTATGGGCAATGGTGTGCGAGTGGGTGAAAGACTTGTTGAAATTGACAAATACAAACATGCTGCTTTTAATAATTGGTTTAAGCATGTGATGCTTGGAATGGGATTTAGCGAGAAAGATATTGAATTCGATGCTCGGTTTGGAAACTCCAGGGTAGAATTCTTTTATCGCTTGAAGAAAGAAAAAACAGATAAATATGACGGTAAAGTTATAAATTTCAAAGCAGGAGATGAATTTGTTGTAGCGGTATTATACAAGTATTATGCCGAAGAATTTGAGAAATTCTGCAAGATGTATTTTACTAATTCTCAGATATTTACTGATAAAGATAAAGAATATGCTTTGCTTGTCTGCGAGAAGTAGTTCTTTTTGCATTGTAGTATCCCGAAATTATTGCACCCCTATCTTGAGCGTTATTTCTATGTAAT
>CAYSGT010000007.1:15844-20210 GCA_964430805.1 Candidatus Woesearchaeota archaeon | reverse complement strand
TACTTCAAAATTATAGATAAAAAGATATTTAAACGCCAAGTGTCTCTTCTTTCTATGCGCTTTCGATAGCTATAGTGAAAGGCATGCCATTCCCTAAATCTCCAACGACAAATTAGGGAAACTACTAAAGCAGCAGCTATAAATTATTATATTTATATACTGGCAAAACCTTCAAGATTATCGTCTGTAGCAATATTTCTAAATTTATCTCATTGAATCGGTGCGAAGCCGTAGGATACTTGCCAGCCACTACAACTGTAAGCTTTAAATAGCGGGGTTTTTGGGTTAGTCTTATGAAATATACTGTCGATGATCTGCGTAACGATGTGGAACAAGTTCTTTGGGGGCTTGAGCTATCTGAGGAGATAAAAGCCAGAAATGCAGAAAGAGGGGATCATATGAAGAAAAATGTTAAGCCGTTAGAAATCGTGGTAGCAAGAGATCCTCCTTTAGTTAACTTTCAAAAGGCTAGAATAGCTTTCCAAAAGATTAGGAAAAATAAAGGTAGAGACTATGGATTAATTAGCGAGGCTGTTACAAGATATGAAATAGCGGTTGATGATCTTAGAGGGGGCCGTCTACACAGGGCAAATGGTCATTCTTTGCTTTATGAATTAGATATTATTAATGCATATTTAGCTAAGAGGCCAAAATCTACTAGTTAGAATCTAGATAAAAATAAACTAAATCCTTTATTTTATAGATTATTCTGTACAAAATGTAATCTAGCTAACAGAATTATCCATATTATCTCCTTATTTGTAACTACTTATAAGTTAATCAAGTAGTAAGGTTTAAATATAGAAGTTTTTTAGGTTATTTATGGTAAATAGAGAATATGATTATGTGGAAGAACTTGAATTGATCAGACTGAGTCTTGATGCATTAGTTGGGGATCGATTAAAGAATGGAGATTATGATGGAGCTGGCGAATTAGTAGCTTCTGCGCAGGCAGGTTATTGGGGCTCTTTAAATAGGGCGGTTGAGGATGGCTGTTTAAATCCCGATAATTTTAAAGATGCTAAAAAGAGAGCTTTATCCGGGCCTTTTGGAGAGTTTAGAGCCCTTATATCAACAGCACAAGACTTTGATAAGAGATTAAAAGCAGGTGCAGAGTCTGCTGGGATTGAAGCCCAGAGACAGAATGATTTGTATGGGGTTTGATTATGCAAAATAGAGAATATGAAGCCTATGTTGATGGAAAACCTCTTGTGGTGTATAAGTTGACTGTTGCAGAAGATAATCAATTTAAACAAGATGAGCTTATTCGAACGGTAGAAAGATTGGGAAGAAATATAGATTTTTCTAGAATTTATTTTAGTGTGCGGCCTAAAGGGGAATAGTGGGCTTTTAAAATAAACTTTTTAATGGAAGATTAATTGATTTAAACGAAAACTGAGGTTTTCTAGCTTAAACTTTACACATAGTAAAGTTTAAATAATTAAACGAATGCTATGTTTTATGAAGAACTACTCAAAAATGACATTGTTTGGATTTTTGTCCTTGTCCTTATTGCTTTTGGCTTCTAGTGTAAGTGCATATTCTTACAACACTTATACGGATAGAGATACATTTCGTTACGGCGAAGTCGTAAGCGGAGAGAATAGAGGGTTTACTGTAGAGTTTAACCAAGATAGAAAACCTGTTTCTAGAGGATATACCTATTGTGAGGGTTATGGATATTACGATTGGAGCTATAGTGGAAAGAAATGCGCGCAATCTTACGGTTATGGCTCTCGACCATATTATCCAAATCAGGCTTATTATAATCAATATGACTACGATGCTACTTTGAAAGAAGCTTTCAAGACTTACCAGCAGAGCACAAAGCAAGAATCTCAACTTGAAGCAAAGAGAATTTCTTTAGAAGAAAGAAGAATGTACAACTATGGTGGGTACGGCTACGGATATTACCGCTACGGCTGGTAATATTTTCCAGTACAGATATTATTAAAAACAAGTTTATTTTTTATAATACATGGGCAGAGGCAGAAATACTGGAATTGAAACTGCCCCTCTGGGGCAAGGAGATTGCTCTGAAAGAAGATTTAACTCTCGTCCTAAAATCGATTCTCCGCAAAATCCCAGAAGACGCATACCTTATCGTCATAGAGAATCTTTTGTTAGAACAATTACTGACCAGGGAATAAAATATTATGCTGCTCTTCTTATAGCCTATCCTGATTCTCCTAAGCTGTAGCCATATAAACCTTCTTAAAACTAGAATATCAAAAAGTCTTTGAGTTCCTTGTTTAGCCTTTTGGATGCTCAAAGTGTTCACGCCCTAAAGACGAGGGTTTTCAAACACTTTGACATAAACAATGCAGCCACCAATATTCTTAAAAAGGTAATTCTCTTTTTTGAGACATGGTTGAGTTAGAGGGTAATCAATCAATTGAATGCGAAAGGAGTCCTACAGACCCTTCTGTTAGGGAAGATATGGTTATTTTTTTAAGAGGTGTTGCGGATTACAACGAAAGGCAGCGTTGGGCGAAGGCATTCTCTGAGCAAGACCCTAATTTGGCGAGACTTTACATTTCAACAGCACATAAGCTGCCTAAACGCGATATTCCTTACGGATGCTGATTGTTCATTGCGCAGATAAAAATAAAAGGGTGTTTTGTTTAAGTTTTATATGAAGTTTGCCAGCAAAACGAGGTTCTATTTTGGGATTATTCTCTTGTCAATCCTGGTTATTAGCTACTTCATTAGATTTGAGGCAGAAGCAGGTCTTAACTATGTCACCGAAGATACTCTTTTAGGGTTCTTAATCTTCCATAACTTTTTTATTCTTGTTTTGTATCTATTGATTGGACTGTTATTGATTATTACCGGAATTAAAAGAATCAAAATTAGATAATGCTTGTTTTTAACAAATACTTTGGTATGAAAACCTTTATTAAACCTTAAACTTATTTTCCAAGATGGAAAATGACCAAATGAAAGGAGGTAATAATATGGAAACACAAAAAAACGATACAATTACAATAAAGAAAGATACTCTATGGAAATATTCAACATTTGTACTTTTAGGAATAGTTATACTAGGAGCCATCTTCTTTATCTTGCCTGGAAAGAGTCTAACTGGAAATGTTGTACAACAAGCTGGAAATAATTTACCTGCTGCTAGCGCTCGTGTTGAAGTAGATATTGGAGAATCTCCTGTTTTAGGAGAAACAAATGCGCCGGTTGCCATAATTGAATTTTCAGATGCTCAATGTCCTTACTGCAGAAAATGGAAAACAGAAACATATCCGCAGCTGAAAACTGATTATATTGACACTGGAAAAGTTAAGCTGGTGTATAAAGACTTCCCGCTTTCATTTCATGAAGGAGCTATTCCTTATGCAAAAGCTAACCGCTGCGCAAGGGAGCTAGGCGGTGACGAAGCATTCTTTAAGATGAGAGATAAGATTGTCAGCGAACAAAACGCCCAAGATGGAGGAACAGTTCAGTCAACAATACCTTATCCAGGGGATGCTGTATTAAAGGGGTGGGCTGATGAGCTTGGTTATAACATTGACAGCTGTTTTGATTCTACAAAGTTTGAATCAGATATAGAGGCTGACTTTTCATACGGCAGTGGCCTGTCAATTAGGGGAACGCCTGCGTTCTTTGTCGGCAGTGAAGAGAATGGTTATCAATTGATTAGCGGAGCGCTACCTTATTCTTCATTCAAGCAAATTATTGATGCAGAACTAGCCTAATTTTATTTTTTCTTTTTTTCTTTTTTTTCATCTTTGTAGGAATCTTTAAAAATAGCATCTTTATGGGTTAAATATGGTTTCCCCACGAGCTCACTGGTATCTAGGCTATGTTCTTGATGTTGAAGATAAAGATGATGATTTTTTAGCCCAGTCTCCTTTTCCTTTTGTTCCTTTAAATAGAAAAGCACTTAATTCTGCCCTAAGGAGAATAACACTAGAGATGTCTACTCTCAAAGTTTATTCAGGCGATGAATTTAGAGTATATCTAGCAAACGGAGGTAATATCATTTTAGATACTCGTCCTTTGCCTCGTGATGATTTCGACTACTTCATGGAATTCACGGCTCGTGGATTAGTACCAGATTTAAGGATTAGGCTAGTTCATGCTGAGTCTTTGGGAATAGAGAACTTAGCAAAAGCTGCCCAATTACCTTATGACTTAAAAAAAGTAGCCTCTTCAACATCTAAACGCAAATTCAGATACTTAGCTCAGTAACTATTTCTTGAATAATTTAACTAGAAACCAACTTGTTATGATTATCATTAGAGCATAAGCTAGAAACCACTCAAATACATATGGCAAACCAAAACTTACTATGCCGCATTGATGATAAACGCAGTTTACATTAAGTTCATAGCTTGTAACTAGTCTTGTTATT
>CAYSGT010000007.1:0-15834 GCA_964430805.1 Candidatus Woesearchaeota archaeon | reverse complement strand
GAATATGAGAAATACTTGAGCTGAACTTATTATCCAGAAATCTGTTCTTTTTAATCTGATTAAGTATAAAACTATGAGGCTTAATGGTAAATTAAATAAGTGCTGGCTGCTTATGATTTTTCCAATAATTGGGCCTGGTTGGAAGAAGTAGTCTACTATTCCAAACAAACTAATTCCATTAAAAATATAATAAAAGAAATCAAGTGTCCAGACAATGTAAGGAATTGCAATAATACAAAGCTGGCTTGCAATGAGGCTTGCGTCTTTTCTTAGAACTCCTATTGCAAGCAATATGAGGCAAATATAGCTAAGCCATAAGAGCGGAGCTAGTCCTTCATCAAGATAGACAATCGTATTTATGATTGCAGCGATTCCAAAAACTAAGAAAATAATTCCGATTAAATTAAGGATAAAATTGCGACTCATGGAATGCGTCTTTTTACTTTTGACTTATTGTTATGTTTTATTATGTGGAATATACCGTACAGTCCTATTAAAAACCAAGCTATATTTGTAATAAATGACGGATATGCTTTAATTGTAATAGTATTTATTGCCAGAAGAAGCGCGCCGGCTATGTTCATCCATTGATACATTTTTGACCTGCTTGTTAGGTTTTTGTGAATTAATAAGAAATAAGCTAATAGAAGCAAGAATGCTCCGAGCCAACCCACTAAGTCTATCATCACCATTATATAATTTATTGAAGGGGATTAATAAACTATTCGAATAGTTTATTTTAGATTATAATATTTATCCATTATCTTTTGGAATTCCTCTTTAGTTAATTCTTGTGGAGGTGTTTGGGTAGAGATTAGTCTTGCTTGCTCTATTGCTGGGAAATATGCAGAGATTCTTGTGGAATTTGGCAATTGACTCGTTCTTAAAACAAAAGATACTGGTGAGATAGACCATCGTATGGATAAATTCTCAAATGTTAGCGGAAGCCCCTCTTTTTCACATTGAGCGGTAGCATTTTGTAGTTCCTCACTAGCATCGTATGAAACAAGGATGTTTAATCTTTTATCAGTAGATTCTCTTCTTTTCAACTTTTTTTGAATTTCTTTTTGAGCATTTTCATCTAAAAAAACATCTGAAGGTCTACCTATTAGCCTGATTTCTAATCCCTTATTATTTACAACTTCGCTAGCACATATCCTATGAATTCCAGATTGTATTATTCTTAATAATGGGTCTAATTCTGTTGAGGGTCTTTGTAGATTATATCTATCCAGTGCATGAATAGATAACTCTGTTGATTCTTCGTAGTCAAAGAACCATCCAATTAGGGAGATTATTTTATCAAGGGATAATTCATAAGCTTCTCTTAATGGAATTCCTTTATTTTTTGCATATCTTCTATTTCCGTCTGGTTGGTAAATTAAATGCATTTTCTATCTTGGTTTCGGGAATTCTTCTTCGTATTTAGCTAGTGCTTCTAGGCAAGTTGCAGTTGTGAAAATTCTTTCTTGGTCTCTAATATCTTCTCTCCATCTGCTCATGTCCTCCCATGGTTTTGTGTTAGAAGGTGATGGGACTCTAAGTATGGAATGGTTTTCCCAACTTCCATCCATTCTTTGCATATTTATTAAGTTGGAAAGCTCATAGTTGATTTTATCTCGATATCTTTTATTACTTACAAGACCCATTATTTGTAACGCTAAGTAAAATGGAATTATCGAATTTTGTTTAGCGAGCCATTCTTGTGCTTTTTTTATCTCATATTCTGCTCCATGATTTTGAAGAGATCTAATTCCTTGAGTAGTTGCATAAATATTATTATTATACCAATAAGACCTCCAAAAACCACCCTTACTTTGACTTTCTTTAATATATTCAAGAGCTCTTTCATTTCTCTTTAAAGCCTTAAGAGCCATTGTAGTAATCTCTGGAATTGCAGAACACCAGCCAGCTACAGATGTGTCTGCAGAAACTCTTTTTTGATAATCTCTTCTAACTAATTCTTCAAGATAAGTTCCAAAGCCACCATTGCCTTTTTGATGTTGTAATAAAAATTCTTTAGCCAATCTAACTTTTCTCCCATAATCAAACCTTGATAAGAATAATATTGAGAATGCTGTTGAATCTGCATCAGGAGCAGAGGTTTTATTATTATATCCCCAACCACCGCCCTTGTCTTGTCTTCTAGAAATATGGTATGCCGTTAATTTTAGGTCTGAAAGAGGCACTCCAGCATTCAATAAAGATAGTCCAACATAAGAACTTATCCAATCAACTCCATTGCCATGGCTCTGGCTATTGAAATCTTCCCATAAACCTTGCCTATTTCTATGTGAGAAAATAAACTTTTTTGCACTCCCAATCGCTTTAGATATTTTCATTATTATTTCCTTATCTCTCTTATTTCCCTTGATTCTAAACATTCTTTTTCTCGATCATTATTTTCCATAGCAAACTATCCAAATATTTTATCTGAATAAGCTAAGGTTACTCCAAAGCCATAATAAATTAGACTTTTTATTTTTGTATGTCCCATCATTAAATCCATTACTGGAGGCACCGCTGGAAGATACTCTTGTCCTGTAACTCTTCCAAGACCTCCCCAAGCTGCTCCCCAAATAACTGGAAGCAGGTCTAGACATGTATTTTTTATGGTACGCACTCTGCTTCTTACACCTTCTTGCACTTCTAGCCCTTCTTCTTGCGCTATTCTTTCCATTCTTGAGAACCAATCTTTCATAGGTGTTTAATAAGTCCCTCCATCTTAATAGTACATTCCTGTAATGTATAACCAGTTCCATATTGTTTAAGTAAGTCTGAAAATGTAATTGATGGTGTTTTTTCATAATTAAATTCTACATTGTCACCAACTTGGTAACTTGTTGGTGTTGGGCTTAAAAGTTGTTTAATATTCCCTTCATTGTCCTGAACTCTAATTATTTCATATTGAAAGTTTGCCCCTCCTCCTGACTCGCTTCTTAATACATAGATTGGAAAATTATCTTCATCTATATTGACAACTTTTCCAGAGATATTTCTTACTTCATATTGTGGTTGTGTTTGAGCAGTTGGCTCATTTTTTGTATCGCAACTTACTTCAGTTAAAACTAAAGGTAATGTCAAAACAATACTTGCTAATGTTTTCTTAATTGTCATACAGAATATCGTAAAAAATGGGTTTATAGTTTTAAGTTGTTATCTTTAATAACAACATTTATATAGCTGTTTTGGATTTGGTTTTTATGGAATTAATTGAAAAGTTACAGGCAAGTGGGCTTACAGGCAACGAGGCAAAAGTTTACGTGGAGTTATTGAAGATTGGAGAATCTTCTGCAAATGAAATAGCTAAGAATATTGGAATGGATAGGACTCTCGCATATACTGTTTTGAATCATTTAATCGAAAAAGGACAAGTTAATTATATTATTAAAAAAGGCAAGAAGATTTTTTCTTGCTCTAATCTTGATAACTTGTTAAATCAAGTAAAATCTAAAGAAATATTGGTAAGTGGTCTGATTAACGAGCTGAAAAATTTTGAAAAGAGAGATTCGCCAAAAACTGGGGTAGAGATTTATGAGGGAAAAGAAGGATTGAGAACAATTTTTAGGTTAATGGGAAAACATAAATCTTTTTGCTCTTTTGGAGCTACTGGCAGGGCATATGAGGCCTTGTATGAATCTAATGCTTTAGCTAGAGAATGGATTAAAAATAAAGGTTCTGGGAGAGTCATTACTGACACTAAATATAAAAATCATGAGATGACTAAAATCAAAAATATTCTCTTTAGATACTTAGATTTAGAAAGCGAAGCAACAACTTCAATTTATGGGGATTATGTTTCTATTCACACTTCTATTGATAAGCCATTTATTATATTAATTAAAGATAAACATATTGCTAAGAGTTATATGAGCCATTTTGAAGTTTTGTGGAAAGTGGCTAAGCCTTAATCGTCGTCTTCATCGTCATTATCATCTTCCCATTCTGTGCTAAGGACATTGAAGTTTTTATCGAGATGGACATCTACTTGGTTTCCGTTGTTGAGTGTTATTTCAATTTCATAGTATCCTTCTTCATCTCCTAGCTCAGAGTCAGTTACCCTGCCTTCTCCAATATATGCAAGAGCTGCTGCGCTCGCCATTTCAAGGGGAGTCCCAGTAATTGGAATCTCGATTTCATTTTGGCCATTAAAGTCTTCATATGATTTGACTAAGTTTAAGCTTAACTTTTGAGTTTCTGGATTTGAACTGCTTGTTGCAAAAATAAATGCACTATTTAGTATTAGAAGCAGGACTACTGGGGTAATGAGCAATGCTACTAGACCCTTTTTTGACATGTTATTTCAAGACTTAGAAACTATTTATAACTTTTCACTGTTCGAAAATGAGGCCAATAACTATCTTCTATCTACTCTTCTTTCTTCCTAAAACTAAAAGCGAAATGTTTATAAGTAACTAAAAGTTACTATATAGTAACTTAGAATTACTATGGTTCATCAAACGGAGAATGAGAAAAGAGCACTCCTTATTTTATTTAAGGATTTTACTAGTTACTACAATGCTAATACTATTAGCAAGCAACTTGGGATTTCTAGAGTTGGGAGTATGAAATTACTCAAAAAACTTAAGGCAGAGAACTTAGTGATTGCAACAGCAATAGGAAAATCTACAGTATATAAACCAAACATGCAGAATAGTTATGTGCTTGATATTATTACATTTATTTTGGCAGAAGAAGCGAATGGATTTAAGCGCTGGAAAGAAGAGTTTAAGGAGCTTTTTGTAGATGGGAGAATAATCTTATTGTATGGTTCCACCATTGTAGATTATACAAAAGCAAGAGATATTGATATAATGATAATTAGGAAGGCTGGAGATTCTGGACAGATTCATAAAATAATTAATGAAAAACAACAATTATTGCCTAAGAAAATTCATGGGATTGATTTAACGCCCCAAGAGTTTATAAAAAATGTGCAAAATAAACAAGTAGCTGTTATAGCTATTGTTAAAACTGCTGTAGCGTTATATGGACAGAGTAGATATGTAGAATTACTAAAAAATGTCTCAAGTCTCTAAACAAGTCGATTGGTGTATTGCAAAAGCTCAAAAAGAGCTGGAAGAGTGTAAGAAACAAGGTCTAAAACCAAAACATCGGGGCTTGATTAAGGTGCCATCTAATGTTCAAGAAGCAGAACAACATTTAACCAAAGCAGAGCATGATTTACAAGTAAGTGAATATCTAGTAAAAGGTGGATTTACAGACACTAGTATTAGCACTTTATTCTATACTATGTATCAATGCTTTTTAGCTATTTCCTCAAAGTTTGGCTATGAGTCTGGCAATCAAACATGTACAATCTCTTTAATAGAATATCTTATAGAAGAAAAGAAGATCGCAGTTGATAAGAGATTTATTGCTTATTTTAAGTATGAAACGGAGGATCAAGTAAAAAATAGCATTATCGAAATGCGAGAACAATATACTTATGGAAGTGAGGTAAAAGTTGAAAAATCGAAAATAGACTTTTTTATAAAAGAATGTAAGGAGCTTATAGATATTACTAAGAATATAATTTATGAATAAGTAGTTGATTCTTTCTATTCATTATTCTCTATTAGTCAAATAACTTATTGAAATTAGATTCTATTTCTTTTTCAACTTCTTCTAACTTTATGCCTTTTATTTCTGCTATCTTTTTATAGCTGTAGATTACATTTGCAGGTTCGTTTGGCCATTCTTTTAACGGGTGTAGGTATGGCGTGTCTGTTTCACATAGGAGATTGCTTAATGAAACTCTCTTTACTACATCTTGAAATTGTTGGTTATAATGGATATTGGCTGGAATGCTTAGAAGCCATCCGTTTTTTACTATTCGATCTACTAAGCTCATTTTTCCCGAGAAACAATGCATGATTACTTTTTTTGCATTTAATTTCTCCAAGAGATCTATTGTATGTAGTTCAGCTTTTCTTGAGTGAACTATTACAGGTTTGTCTAGTTTTATTGATAAATTTACAAATTTTGTTAAATTTATTTTTTGTTTATCTAAGGTTTTATGCAATTCTTCTTCTTTTAAGTCTAAACCTACTTCTCCTATTGCCCTAACTACTTTTTTATTTTCTATTATAAATTCTATTTCTTCGTCTATTTCTGCTTCAGATAGTTTTAGTGCGTCTAGCGGGTAAATTCCAAGAGCAACCAGGACTTCTTTATGGTTTTTTGCCAAATCTAGAACCTTTATGTTTTGCTCGTGGTCTGTGCCATTTACTACAATTATTTTTACATTGTTGTCTTTGCAGTTCTTTAGAGCTTTATCTAGGGGGAATCCTTCTTCGATTAGTTTGTCAAGGTGGCAATGTACATCAATTAACATGTCAATTGTATTAATTAAAGGTATAAAAATTATTCTTTTGAATCTTTTTGATTGAATGGACTATCTAGGGTTTTCTAATAAACCCGGTCTCGCCGAAGCAATACCGGGGAGTATATGATTATTACATGTATTTAGAGATTAAAAACCTTTGTTTTTCAGGTTTTTCACCATGGTAGTTTATCCTGTTTAAACCAGAATTGTCCTGTTTCTTTTAGAGAAATTATTCTTTGATAAACCTCTTCCGCTGCAACATTAGGTTCTATGTCTGCATCTGATCCGCCCATATCTGTTCTAACCCATCCAGGATGAAGGGAAGCAACAATAATTTCATTTTTCTCTACCCTAATAGATAATATTCTAGTATACATATTCAGGGCTGCTTTAGATATTTTATAATCTGGATAATTTGCATGATAGGCTCCATTTAGAGATCCTTCTTTTGATGAGATATTGATTATCTTTCCACTATTTTTTATCAGAGTTAATATTTTTTCTGTTAGATCTATTGTTCCAAATAAATTAACTTCTAGAACTTTTCGTAGATAGCTTAAATCTAGCAATTGTATATTTTTTTCTTCACCAGACCATATTCCTGCATTATTTACCAAAATATCTATTTTTTTATTTAGCTTTTTAAATTCTTTAATACATTGTTCTATGCTTTTTGATGAAGATAAATCCAGCTTTAAAATGGTTAGACTCTTGTTTTTTATATCTGCAGTTCCAGAGGTTGATGTGCCTATCACTTCGTAACCTTCTTTAAGGAACTTTTCTGCTAGAGCTTTACCTATGCCTCTGCTTACTCCGGTGATGAAAACGGTTTGCATTCAAATTAAAGAACTTAATGGTATAAAAAATGTTCTTTATAGCACAGTTTAAAAACAGCTAACTCTTTATTGTTGTATGAGCAGAGTATTAATAATTATCCTTTGCCTTTTAGGTTTGGCGATTACTGGGTATATTATATTTGCTCACTCTCGTAATCGGCCTGTAGTTTGTCCTAGCTTTAGTAAAAGTTGTAATATTGTTTTAGACAGTAAATGGTCTCGGGTTTTTGGAGTGAAGAATGAAATTACTGGATTTTTGTATTATGTTTTTGTTTTTACAGTTACTGGACTTTCTTTGACTTCAGATAATCTTATTTTTGTGCTTAAAGGCCTTGTTATTCTTGCTTTTTTATTCTCCGCATATCTTACAGTCATTCAGTCTAAGAAGCTCAAGCACTTTTGCTTTTATTGTATCTGCACTGCGATAATTAATCTCTTACTTTTTCTCATCATAATGCTTAGGTGATGTTTTTAAGATATAGCTTACCTCTATATTCTTTGAATCTCTTGACATTAGATAAGGAGGTAATAATTATGTCTAAAAAAACAAGAGGGCATCGAATGAAGGCTGCAAGGGGGTTAGAATTGTTCCTAGAGGTCATGGACCAATTATGTTGAGGCCCGTAGGCATTAGGATGATGGCTCATAACTCTTTATTTTTCTTTCTTTTTTGAAATATTTGGAATTTATTCAAGATAATATTTGTGCGTTCCACTTCCTCTGTGTTCTTCTTCAGATAGGCATATAACTGAAGTGTCCGGCTTACCTGTAAGTCTTAAAGCGATCCTAGGGGGCACATATAAACTATCTCCTCTTACTAAAGTGAATCTTCCCCTCTCCCTTAAATCAATATCTTCTACCAATGCTTCTACGTCCCCTCCTAAAGTTCCATAAATCTCTGAATAAGTTCTCCAATGATTTCCTATTGGTTCTCCATTATTGAAGGTAATTACTCTAACTAATCTCACATTTATTTGAGGCATTTGAAGATCTGCATTACAAATTCTTATTACTGTTCGTCTTTCATCAATATGTATATCTCTTACTTTTGAATGGACTATATTTTGGAGAGGCATATAAACTCGTTCTATTAACTATATTTAAATCTTACATGGAGCTAATTAATAGTTATAATAAATATCCCCCCACCAAGAATCGAACTTGGGTAACGCGGGTTCTATATAACCTATGATTTCTAACGAAACCATGCCGATTGCGCTTCATCCTCATTCCCTTTAGGGAAATGTCTGCACTATTCTACAGCCGCGCGCTCTTCCATTGAGCTATAGGGGGCTTATTAAGAAGATAATTGGAGCAATTTAAAGCTTGTGATTCTTGTTTTAATTGCAATAGTTATTTATATCCTCTTTTTTGTTTTGTTTTGTGGGTTTAGTGGATTTTGTTAAAAGTGCTGTTTTTGTGTCTGCTCTTGCTTCTTGCACGGCTTATGGAGGTCTTGAAAAAGAAGTTAATGAAAAACCCGTATTTTCATCAGAGGACTTTTCTTCTTCTCCCTTTGTTTCAGTTACTCAGTCCTACTCTGTTCCAGATGCTAAGACTACATTGATTCATATTAGGCAAATGCATGTTACAAGCAATAGCCTTGAGAACGATATTATTAAAGACTATAATGAGGATAGGAAAAGAGAATTTAGATTAGGGCGTTTAGGAGATTATTCTATTATTAATAATGTTCAAAGAGAGATTTATTCTTTCCTTGATAATTTAAGAAATAGTAGTGTTAATGAAGTCTGGGCAGAGGGATTTGTTAATTCTTTTTTTGAATTTAATGCAGGTGTTGAATATAATGCTGTTTTAAGGGAACTTTATAAAAAAGGGCTGTTTGTTGAGGAGATTGATTCTGGTAAACTTGACTCTTGCAAATTTATTCCTGGCGCTGATTTGCTTCTTGGGATGATTGGCCATTATAATATCCTCCCTGGGGAGGATTTTTTTCTTAATGAAAGAGCAATACTTAGTGTTAAGGCGGGAACTGGAGTTTATCAAAGCGTCTTTAAAGATCGCGAGGATTATATGATAAAAAGAATTGTTGATTCTGGTAAGCCATTTGGTTTTTTTATATTTGGAGGAGGGCATAACTTTATGGATAATATAATTGACTGGAATAATACTAACACTAATAGAAAAGTCTCGTTTATAGAGGTTACTCCAAGGTCTTTTCCTGTTGAGCTGTCAAACAAGAACTAGATTATTTTTTCTTGTTCTTTTTTAAAACTTTTTCTTTTGCTGTCTTGTTTCTTGAACCTATGAATATTGTTGTTGCAATTATAATTATGAATGAGATGTAGAAATATACGGACTTATAGGTGTTTATTATGTCTTTAAAACCTTCTTTTGTTATTAACGAAGCTACAATCTCTAAAATTATGCTTATTACGACGAATATTAATCCTAATTTAAGCCCTTCTTTTGTATCTCTTTTTGCTTTATTGAAGTACCAAAGACCTGCTAGACTTGTTAAAATTACGGTGATTATAAATGTAGTTAGAGCATATATTGAAGAGATAGATTTGCTCTCGGCAAATACGCTAAAAATTATATATATTGCCGCCAGCATAACTATAATCTCTGCAATGTAAAGTGCAATTCCAATTAGAATTCCCCTTTTAAGATTCATTACGTTGTTAATTATTACGCATTTAAAAGTCTATAGCTATCGGAATATCTAAATAGGGCATTCGAAGCGTTTTAATATTAGACGAACTTTGTTAATTTATGGTTTTTACTGTAGCGGCAAGTGGATATTTTGATCCATTGCATAAGGGCCATTTGGAATATCTCCAAGAGGCAAAGAAACTTGGAAGCAGATTGGTAGTTATTGTTAATAATGATGCTCAAGCTGTTTTAAAAAAAGGGAAATCGTTTATTCCCCAAGACCAAAGAGTTGCTATTGTTAGGTCTCTTAGTTTTGTAGATGACGTATTTTTATCTATTGATTCTGACGCCAGCGTTTGTAAATCTCTTTCCTTCTTAAAGCCGGATATTTTTGCTAAAGGCGGAGACCGTAGTGCCGGAGAAATTCCTGAAGGGCAAATTTGTAGAGATTTGGGAATTAAAATTGTTGATGGTTTGGGTGCTAAAATAGAATCTAGCAGTCGTTTGATTTCAGAAGCTTCTGGAAGAAATATTGTTCAAAAACCTTGGGGAAGCTATTTAGAGTTTATTCGAGAGAAAGACTCGATAGTCAAGGAAATAACTGTTTTTCCAGGAAAGAGATTGAGTTTACAGTCCCATAATAAAAGACAGGTGTATTGGATGGTTTTTCAAGGAAATGGTTCTGCAATTGTAGGAGATAAAGAAATAGAACTCTCAAAAGGAAGTTTTGTTTTTGTAGATATGGGAAAGGCACATAGGATAATTAATAATAGTTTAGATGTTTTGAGGATTGTGGAAGTTCAAATAGGAGAATGTTCTGAAGAGGATATAACTAGCTATGAAGATGATTTCACAAGACAATGAATTAGGGTTCTAGTTGATTAGTGGGTATACCTCAGAGCAACTCTAGTTGGGTGAAGCTGATAACAAAATAAAAGATTTGAAATCTTAAATAAATCATCTCCATGAGCTCAATGGTATTTACTCTTACCTGATGCCCCACAGCTTGTTGTGGGGAGGTTCATTCGGTTTGTTCTGCTTTTTTAAATATCTCTGGATGTGTTAAGTACAGTTAATAGACTAACACTCTTGAGCTCAGGAAATATCTTGTTCAGTTAAATTGAACTCTTAAATTACTTTGATATTTTAATAATTTGTATGTAAAATATGTTAAGTTGAAAGGTTTACTTTACGAGAAAATAAGAATTTAATACTGCTTTAGTAGTTGAATCTAATTTTTGCAGTTATTATATCCGATAATGTATACCTGTGCTGAAAATTACGAAGAATATGGCTTGCCTGGGCAATAGATCGCAAGCTTTCTAATCAAAAAGATGTTCATTTCAGAATAAACCGAACCTTTATTTAAATATGTGCGGTAAAAATACTACAACTATCTAAAGGTTTATAATCATATTTTATAAAATCTATTTGATGATGATTAGAGGGGTGATCTTTTTCCTTATGTTCTTCTTTTTACTTAATTTTGTTGCAGGTGTACCTTTGCTTAATCCTGCTCAGATTGGATTCAATGGGCAGACATTAGACCAAAATTACGAGACTCTTGTTAATGATCTATACTCTGGGGGAATTGTTACAACAGTTATTGGGGACAAATTATGGGTGCCTTGGTTTTCTAGTAGTTCTTCCTGCCAATTAAATGATCTACATGAGGGAAATAACTGCAACTCAGGAGAAACCATTGATTTTACCCATAATTGTATGGTTACTGATGAACTTAGCCAGGTGGGTATGGTTGTAGCAATGTCTAAGGATCAAGATCGCATGGATCAATACGTAAATACCATTAACTATATTGCCAGTGATAAAGGGCAATTACCAAGCTGGAAAGTTTATCGTGATGGAAATTCAATAGAGTCTTGCAGACCAGGAATCAATGGCAATTGTGATACTGCTAGTGATGCAGACGCGAGGATTATAAGCAGTTTATTTATTGCTTCTAAAAATCCATATTTTCTAGACGAATCTAAAAAACTAGATTATAATCTGCTTGCTCTTAACTTGACGAGGGATTTTTTGAGTTATGAGGTTGTTTATGACTGTAAGCCTAGTTCTCTTGGAAATGGAAATATATGTTATTGGTTGAGTGGCGGTGCTGGCGCTAAAAGCGGAGGAATGTCTTCTTATGAATTTACTTATACGGGATATTTCGCGGACGCAATTATTGCAATGCTTTATGCTTGTGCTAACACGAATAACAGCCTTTATTGCGAAATTGCAGATGATTTTACTTTGAACTATTTACAAGCTAGTAATTATAATCTTAATTCTTTCTCTGCGCCTCCCGGGAAGAGTTTTAGATGGATAAATACTCAAGGAGTGCCTTTAGCTGAATGCAGCAGTTATTGCTCTCCAGTAATGTGGGATTATGTTGATGCTTCTCGTGCTGTGGGCATTTGCCAGGCGAATTATTATGCTGGCCTAATTAATCATCAGTTGCCTCTATTGCAGCAATATTGCAATCAATGGAGTTCACAACACATGAATAATCCTTATTCTGCGCCAATACAATATTATCCTAGCGGACAAGCTGTTAATCATCAAAGCAGTTATTTTGCTCAAGGGCTGCAATCTCTTCATTATTCTGGAAGTAATAATCAGCAGTTATTTACTCTTTCTTTGTCTGACGCTTTATCTCATTATGCGCCTCATCTTCGCACATGGGATTATACTCAATGTTTTGGAGTTTACATGCCATCATTTGCTGTCCGCTCACTTGGTTTTGGGTTAGGAAGAGATTTAGCAAGTTTCACCCCAAATATTTTAAATAACTCTGGACCAGGAAACCAGAGCGGAAACTCAAACAGTAACCAATGTTATGATTCTGTTCAGTATATTCCAGCCGCATGTAATGGGGGCCAGATAGTATCAGATACTTATGAGGGTTGCAGAACTATTCTTTGTTCTTCAATTAATTCTTCTTTACAAATTTTAGCTTGTAATAAACCAGGCGAAAGCAACAGGCAATATTTTGAAATGTATAAAAAGCAAGAGACTGGAAATGGGCTGCAAATTTGCATAGGTAATTCTACCTGTATAAATGGAAATGGGTTTACCCAAAGCCCTAATTTTCCATTATGTTTGGCCAATAACTCCTCCCCTAATACAAATTCTACTGGGAATAATAATACTCAGGGGGCAATTGGATCCTATATTTACACTTGCAATTACAATGGCCAAAACTGTAATTTGGTCAGCGATACCACTGCCGGAGATTGCAGGACAATAGTATCTTCTACTTCTGCAGGAAACATTCAAATACAAACTTGCAAGAAACCAAACAATACGGTAGAAATTTATAGACAAGAACATCCTGCGAGCGGAGTTTTTCTTTCTTGTGTCCACACTGGTTGTGTAAATAATATTGCTGGTTTTGCTAGCTTTAGTACTTGAGCCGTTGTATCTTTTATAACACATATTTTATTAAACTTCTTTTTTAATTAGTAAAAATGGTTTTCGATACAGTAATTAAACCTTGGGGGAGTTATACTGATTTTGTTCGTGAACCCAATATGGTAATTAAAGAATTGACAGTTAAACCTGGCAATAAATTAAGCCTTCAGTCACATAAAATGCGAGAGGAGCATTGGATTTGTGTAAGTGGTAATGGGAAAGCTATTGTTGGAAACTCCGAATTGCCTTTAGAAATAGGTTCGCATATTCATGTTCCTAAGAAAACCACTCATAGAATTATTAATGATGGGGAGGTTATGCTTAGAATCGCAGAAGTGCAACTTGGTGAATGTCTTGAAACAGATATAACGCGGTATGAAGATGATTTTGGAAGGCAGGGAACTAATAGTTAACTAGTAGATTCATATTTAAAATTACGAACTGTGGGCCAACATAATTGAGTTATTCGTTCTGTTGAAGCAACTAGCCTTTTTCTTATGCTCTCGTCTCCCATAAACCTTCCTAAGTATTCTTGTAAATATCTATCTATTATTTCTTTATCCGGTCCTGAATTTGTTGATTCTAACGATATAAATAAATCAAATAATCTATCTTGGTATTCTGCTACACCGTTTCCAATCATGAATAAATTAGGTAATGCGAGTATTAAAATATTTTTATTCTGATTAACCTGCTATTGCCTCTCTAAATGATGAGTAATATTTTCCAAAAATCTTGTTGGCTAAGTCTACTAATTCTCCATAATTTTTAACGCCATCGCTAAACATTTTAACATAATCCTCTCTTATTCTTTTGGCCTCAAGTACTGTTTTTTTCTCACTTAGTGCCCCAGACACTAGTTCATGTACTGTCGTTGCAAAATTTTCTACTTTTATTTCTAGTTTTTCCACTCTTGATTAAATATTTATTTCAGATATAAAAACGTTTTATTTTTTTAGACATTAGGCTTAAAAATCTTTAATATCTAATCTTTTAAGCCCGGATGGCACAGTGGCACTGCGCCGCACTCGAAATGCGGTTTCCTCACGGATTTCTAGGTTCGATTCCTAGTCCGGGCGTGACCCATTTTGATTCTTTTTTGGGGTTTTCAAATTAAGAGTTATTATTACAATAATATTTTTGGGCTAATTTGCAATATTCTTCAGTTTTATAATACATAGAATTTAACCAACTCCCAAAGGTTAAGGGAATTACTCCCAAGAACGCAATTGCATCATAGGTAGATGGTTCAGGAGTATGAACTAAATTAAATGAAGCGACAATTGATGTTAGAATAGATGCTCCGAAAAATTTAAAGGCCCTATGAAGTTTCTTTTCTAAATCTCTTAATCGTTCTCTTTCACTCTGTTCGGTATATTCGTTTTCCATGATATAGGAGTAACCCATATCTTTATTAATCTAAGTAGTCCATAGATATCGACTAATGAGTTAAATTTATAAATGAGTTAAACCCATTAGCTTGTATGGAAAGCAGAATAACTCCTATATTACATGAATATGGACTTGACGATAAAGAAATCAGGGTTTATATAAGTTTAGTCGAGAAAGGTGAACTAAATGCTTATACTTTAGCTAAAATAACAGGAATTCATAGGTCTACAACTTACGCAATATTAGAAAGATTATCTATAAAAGGTTTTATAAGTGAAATTCAAAAAGATGGAAAAACCTTTTATTCTGCGATCGAAATAAGCAAGATAGCTTATAAAATAAAAGAAAAAGAGTCTTTATTATTGTCTCTTATTCCAGAATTTGAAAAAATAAAGGAAGAAGGGCTCTCTAGAGTAAGGGTTTTTGAGAGTAACGAAAGCCAAAAACAATTTAGTTTTAGTCTATTCAATCAAATAAGTAGCGGAAACATGAAAGAACTTTACATTATTAGTGGGGGACCATCAAAGGAGGTTAATCCTGAAAAAAAAGACGAAGAAAACTTAACCTCTAAATTATTTATGGAAAGATTGCTTAAAGAATTACAAAAACGAAAAACAAAGATAGAATATAAGGGAATATGGAATGAAAAGTTTAGAAATAGAGAGTTGTTGAAACTCTTTTCAGGATTAGGTGAAAATAGATTTCTTAAAGAAATTCCTACTTTAGCAACACTAGTTATTTACGGAGAATATATTGCGTATCTTTTTACAATAAATGAAACTCCTCAAGTTATAGAAATTCAAAATAAGTTAATTGCAGAAGAGAATCGAGCGTATTTTTTGTATTTATGGAAAATTGCTAAAGTCTAAGCCAATAAGAGATAACGTCACCCTCCTGTGGTCGACAATCCTTATAAATCCTTAAGAGGTTTGTATCGAGTTGATACAGGAAAACCCTTGAGGAGAATCAAAACGGGTCCCTTTCGGTTACCTTACCAAAAGATTTAAATAATATCAATTGATATGATAGATATGGAATTAATAAATAAAAAGTCTGAATTTGCGAGATCCCCTACGTTACAAACTGTATTTATGGTGGAGAAAACAATTGAAAAACATAGTGGAGCTTTCAAGAAAACTGAATTATTCAATAAGTTGCCAAGAAAGGTAATGTGGCAGACGTTCCAAGTTATAATGGACTATTTGGAGAGTATTGCTAAAATAGCTTATGATAATGAAGGTTATGTTG
>CAYSGT010000006.1:302-20680 GCA_964430805.1 Candidatus Woesearchaeota archaeon | reverse complement strand
TAACAGTGTCGAGAAATTAACTGACAATTTTGTTTCTTCGCCCGGCTCAGGGCATTTTTCTGAGATGCAAGGCAAGGCCACTCAGATGCAGCAAGAAGTGTCGCGTACAATGGGAAATGTAAACACGGTTCTTAAGTCAGTATTGAACTTAGTTTATGACTTGAAAGAATTTAGAATACGCCTTACGCCTTATAAAATCTACAAAGATAAAAATTCAAGCGAATCAGAAAAATTTAAACAATTATTGTCTCTTAAGCAAGTCTGGCTTGACAATGTAGACATTAGAAAAGGAAGGGGAAGTATAAATGCATTGTCTTCTGGAGAGCTTGACTTTGTAACTTTAAGAGATGCTTTTATGTCTCTTAAATCGCTTGAGCAAGCAAGCAAAAAACCCGAGGAAGGAGGGATTGATTTAAATGAGAGAGTTAAAAGAATACTGCAGCAGAGAGCACAGGAATTTTTTATGTGGATTGAAGAGTCTTATAATTCTCTTACTCAGAGATACGAAATTGAACGTAATTATTTGAAATCTCAGGATAACATGCTTAAATTATATGCTAAGTGGGTTAAACCTTACTTGAAAGCTGCGTCTAGATTAGAGCAGAATGTGGATAGCAAAAATCCTGGCCTCGTAACCGCTTTTAACACAATGGTCATGGAACTTAAGGTTTTGGCATATTCAGAGCATAAGACAAAAGACGATGTTGATAACGGCCTTCTTCCTGAACTTTTTAAAGATCTAAAAGAAAAGGATGTGCGTAAATATTTCAAAGTTTTGGTTGTTGAGCTAGAATTTAGGGGAATTCCTCAGAGAGTTTCGCAAAGAGGAGATTGGTCTTTTGGGGGAAAAGTTGAGATAAGATTTACAAGCTATGGGCTAAATAAAGATGAGCTCAATGTCTTTAAAGATGAGCTTAACAGAGATGACTTTAGCAGCATGCTTAAACTTGTTGAAGGTGCAACGGATGAGAGTTTGAAACAAATAGAAAAAGATGTACGCGCACTCGTGGAAGGTAAAGAAATTGAAGATATAGAAAAAGAGGAAAAAGAAAAGAAAGAAGAGAAAGAAAGAAAGAAAAAGGAAGGAGATGATTTTGGATTAAACGGGTTCTTTTCTTTATTTAAACTTAAAAAGAAGCCTAAAGTGAAGATAGATTATAAAAAACCTCTGCCTGTCGATAATAATTATGAGAAAGTTCTGCGATCGCAGGCTATAATTAGCGCAAATGAATCCTGCTTCAACACGTTTGATAATTATAAGAAAGGACATGGAATGCCTTCACATTCGAATCCATTTAAGACACTATAAACAAAATTTATTCAAATTTTTCTTTTTGCACAATATCCATTCAAAGAGTTTATTCTCTCTACCATAGAATCTGCTGCTTGCGCATCACGCACACCATAAACAAAATAGTGCGCATCCATTTCCCTACTTCCGATAGATATACTTGCATCTGGAAAATCTGCAATTATTCTTGAGAGTTTTGGAGATAGCCTTCTTGGAGCGGTCCCCTCTTCCCCCCTTATTTTATTAGGTCCAACGTATATTTGGATTACTTCAGCCATTTTCTTTTTGAATAGGCTTTGTTTATAAACATTAAGGCAAATTACGGAGTATAAGGCTCATTTAGAGCAATCAAAAAATATTTAACTACCAGTGGCTTATAAAAATATGCCTAAAATAAAAGAAATAAGGAAAATTGAGTCTACTATAAAGGAGATAAAAAAAGAGAAAGTAGAATCTTTGGATGACGAAATTGATGAAGAAGATTTTAACAATGATGTTTTTAATGAAAACTTTAGCTTAAGGAGGTCTAATAAGACGTCTACTCTAGACGCAAATGAGGCTAGCCAAGACACAACTGCGGGACGAGAAAGAAGAGTTTCTGACGAAGATAAAAAGGAGATAAGCTTCAGACCATCTTATACTGCCGGCAACCAGAATAGGGGGAGTGCTTATACTCCTGTTGGCTCTGCAGAAAGTGGCGCCGGAGCAGGGCAAATAAGAACCGCTGGAGACGAAAGAGGATTTGGGAGAGACCAGCAACAAAGTCAAACTCAGGGAATGGGCGGACAACAACAGCAAGGTGGAGAAAGAGCAGGAGAGAGACTTTACCAAGATAGTGTTCAACAAAATGAGGAAAGAAGAGAGAGAAAGAAAAACCTTATGTAAAGACAATAATCTCAATACTTAATATATTTAAATAAAAAGTATTTTCTGAAGGTTGCATAAAGGTTAATGTAATCTCTAATTATTAAATATAAGATGATAATAAATAAAAACAAAAAGAAAAAAAGAGAAATAACTCCTGTGGCATAGACTAAATCTTTCCAAAAAATTATCTTATTCTTTCTTTTCAATGGTTATAATATTTTAGATGATGTATTAACTAAATTTATATATCTAAGAGTCATTTTTAGTTTATGATTCCTCAAATTGAATTTAGATATTCTTATATTTATGATGAACTTTTTCGTAGCTCTTTGAATTTAAGAAAATTCCTTAAAAAAGCAAACAGGAAATATCCACAGCCTATCGAAATTATAAATTTTATGAATGAAATAGAAGAGGTTTGGAAAAAAGAAGGAAAGAATGTGTTAGAAAAAATATCTCAAATTTCAGGATTAAAATGGAGAAGAGAAATCATCTGCTGTTATGTTGTAGGTTTTTGTAGACCCATGTCGAATCCTCTTACGATTAAAAAATGCAACGATATAACTCATGCCATAGATATTTTGACTCATGAACTTATACATTATTTACAGTCTAGCATAAGCGATAAAAGATGGAAGTTGTGGCAAAAATATCTTGACTCTAAATATCCTAAAGAATCTGCTACAACTAAAGATCATATTTTTCTCAATGCAGTTCACATGGCTCTTTATCTTGACTTTTTTGGAGCAGATAGGCTTATGAGAGATATGTGGAATTCAAATTCATCAAATGATTATAGAAGGTCTTGGCAAATTGTTGAAAAAGAAGGTCCTGATAAAATTGTAAGAAAGTTTAGGCAATTAATGAGATAAACTTCTTGCCCTATCTAATAGTTCTTCCACTACCCCGTCGCAAAGCTGGGTATAATAATGCTGATCAAAATGAATTACTGAATCGTGAGAATGGATAACATCACTAAATTTCTCTTTAATGCTTATTAGGAAATCGCGCAAGTCTTTTGCATTAGTAAAAAACATCATAAGGGATAAATCCCAAGTTCCTATTTGTTCCATTAGAGAATAAAAACGCTCATCATTGTAGAGGTACTGCAAAAATTCTTCTTTTCTCTTTTGAGAAATCGTTCTGAACTTTATCATTATTGTAGTATATTGATAATCTAGAAGATGATAATTAAGACGAAGAATGAAGTCTTTTATTATTCCTGTTTTAATCAGATTTTTTATTCTATAATTTACAGCATCTCTCGATAATTTCAACTTTTTCCCTAAATCTGTAAGAGACATGCGAGAATCCTCATGTATATTTTTTAAAAGAATAATATCTTTTTCGTCTAAGGCATAACTACTATCTCTTAATTTACCTTTAAATTCAGAATTATATGGAAAGTCTATTTTTGAGGCATATTCGCTTTTATTTTTCATATTCCTAATATATCTTTGACTTTTGTGAACAAAGTTTTTCACTGTAGCAACCATCGAATCATTTAGAAATTCTTTTATTTGAGAAATAATGCTCTCTAAAATAGGGTCATAATTCTCTTCGTATAATGTTTCAAACATCAAGATGATCTCCCACTTTCCTCCTGTTTCAATTATCCAATTTACATACTTATTTTTAAGAAAATCCTCTATAATTAAATTCATCCTATTTTGAGACAATGCATGAAATTGCAAATATAGAATATATCTATGGATTCCAACATTCTTAATTCAATAGTATTCAGAAATTATTTATTATTCTTTCTAAGATTATTATATCTATAGCTAATAACTTCTGTACTTGTTTTTAATGCATTTGCTATTTGAGATAGGGGGGTTCTGCTATTAATCGTTAGGATGTTAATGATTTCTCTATCTTTATTATTGAGAGTTATTTCTTTTTTATGCACTTCTGCCCTTACTTCTCCAACTTTTCTCATATTTTATATAATGCTTATTTAGTTTATATATTTTACGCATATTTCAAGAAAATAGAGCCTTAATTTTAAATATCTAAAGTTCGCTTAAGACTGGTGGGAAATGACATAGTATCAACTTTCATGGAAGCAACAGAAAGAGCTAGCGAAGAGCTTGCACGTTTTGATTTGAAAGCAGTTCACTCTTTAGGTTTATCAAAAGTTCATACTGATCTTCTTGGCAGCCATACGGTAGTTACATATCCTCCACTGGATGCTTTATCTGCAGATATCGACCCAGATTTATTGCTTGGAGAAGTTAATTTCAGATCAACAGTTAACGGATATGCTCATGTTCCTTGGTGTGAATATCCTTGTAAATTTTGCCCTTATCATACTGAAAACATCAATGCGCCAGATGCCAAAGAAAGTAAGCATCCATCCTTTCTTTGGCATCTGGCGCATTGCCCTTATCATACTGAAAACATCAATGCGCCAGATGCCAAAGAAAGGATGGATGCTTACTTTCCTGCTTTAGAAAAAGAAGCTCAAATGTGGTCTGAATTATTAAGAAGAGATTCTTCTCAAATGGAATCTTTGTATATCGGGGGTGGAACTCCATTTGCAATTCCAGCAAATAGACTTGAGAGGTTAGTCTCGTTTTTAAGAGCTGAAATCCCCTTTAGCGATAATCCTACAATTTGCGTTGAGACAACTCCATTCGCCGTATTACAACCAGATGCTAGAGATAAGTTTGCAATTCTAAAAGCAAATGGGGTTAATAGGATGAGCATGGGTGTTCAATCTTTTGATTTTGAAACTTTAAGAGATACTGCTAGAACGTTTAAAGGACACAAAAAGGTAGATGAAGAAAGAGCGGTAAAAATTCTTCTAGATTCTGGAATAAACCATATTAACATTGATATGATTCAGGACTTACCAGAACAGAGTAGTTCTCCTCTAGACCGTTTGCGTGTAGACTTGGAAACAATATCAAGACTACAACCTCAACATATTACTTGGTATAATATGCGTCTGAGACCTCAAACGACTTATGCTAGAAGAGGTTCTTCTCGAGTATCTCCAGAAGAAGAAAGTTTACTTCACCGTTTAACAATTTGGAATTTCTTAGAAGCAGCAGGATACCAAGTATTAGAAGGAGATAGGTTTGCTAGAGGGGCAGAGTATGAAGATAAATTCAGAAAATCTAGAGGTTCTGTAACTAGAGATTTGCTTGGAATGGGAGTATCTGCTTATTCTCACGTTAATGGAATATTCTTCCAAAATCCTCGCGTAATTGAAAAGAATGTTAGATTAGATTCTAAAATAGCTACAGATCAATATATTGATCGCTTAAGAAAGGGCAACCACGCAATTACATTTGGTTTCCCAATTGATGCTCCAGAAAAATTAGCTGCCCTCTTTGCTCTTGGTTTAAAGAATGGAGTATCTCATCAAGAATTACATGATGATTGCTTTGGTCAACCAGACTGTGGAGCATATATGGCCCACATAGTTAATCCTCGAATACAGAACTATTTCAATGCAGGATTGTTAAGATTAAATGATGGAAGAATTGAGTTTAGCAGACTAGGAAGATTATTTGAAAACGAAATATGTGCTTCATTTTATTCGCCTGCAGTAGTTGCCGCAGCTAAGGCAAGAAGAGGAGAGCTTACTGAAGAATTAAAAGCTCTTTACAAAAATTATGAATTCACTAAACTTTGGGATGGATTTTTAGATTTGCAAAAAAGATCTTAATAATTTACTTTATTGACAAAAAAATAAGTTTATATACAAGAAATCCGTTACTAAACAGAGGTGTATGATGGCAAGTTACGAAGCTTTTTATGCTGGTTCTGAAGGATCTTCTTACCCTTTTGAGAAACCTTACGGGGGATTCACTGGACCAGGGGCTTACCATGCTTCTGTAAGCGATATTGCCTATCCTACTGACCCTTTGACCGCGAATCAGTTAAAGAAAGTTTCTGATAAAATAAGCACTGGTGCTAAAACAATAGAAGTTTCTGGGTTAGGGCTTATGGGCGGCGGACCAATGAAACACCTTGCTTCTATACCAAGACAGCATTGGAAAGAAATAGACAGGCTTCGAAAATTAACTGGCGTTGATTTGACTTTTCATGGGCCTCTTGTCGAGTCTACCGGATTTTCCAGAGGAAACTGGTCGGAAGACCAAAGGGTTGAAGCACAAAAACAAATGGAAGCTTCTGTTGAACTTGCCCAGCAAATGAATTCTGAAGATAAAACTAAAGGGGTTGTTATGACTTTTCACACCAATAACGGGCTGCCTGAGGTTAAACGCAGGGTAGTTGTTGGCAGAAATGAAGATGGAAGCCCTAAAGAAGAAGTCGTACAGATGGCACTTATTAATGAAAGAACAGGCAGAATTGTAAATCTGCCTACTCCTCATCAAGATTATTTTGAGCATGGGGAAGATAGAAAAATTCACGATATGAAAGAAGTTGAAAGAAAACTCAAAAAACTAAATGAAGAAGAGTGGAAAAGGCAAATAGAAACTGTTTTTATTAACAATACTAGAGTAAACAGAGAATTAATTGAAACGCTTTCTTCTACTAAAAAAATTGATGACTCTATAAAAGAAATGGCGCCCGGGTCAAAGACAGGAATATTTGAGGCATATAAACTTTATGATAAAGATTATGATTCTTACAGCAAAGGGATTGAGAAACTTAGACAGACAAATCCCAGCGGAGCTTCATTAATTAACCAGGGCGTTTCTAATTTGCACAATGCGGCTTTTTTCATACAAGAATCCTATGATCAGTTGAAAGAACTTTACAATGAAGCTTTTGAAAAAGCTGAAAAGGATAATAAAAAAGTTGCAAAAGATAAACTAGAAAGCTATAGAGTAGGCCTAGTGGCTTCTATGGAAAGATTCAAAAAAGACAAATCTAATTTTGTAGAGTTGCAGGAAAAAATTACTCAAGGCACAAAACTGCTTAGAGACCCGGATATCCAGCCCGAGATATATAGACCTCTAGAGAAATTTGCCATCGATAAAGGCTCTGATACTTTTTCTGGCGTAGCTTTACATGCCTGGCGGAATGCTAAAAAACAAGGGCTTGCCCCGGGTATCATAAGCATCGAAAATCCTCCTGCCGGAATGTCTGGCCTTACCCGCGCTGATGAACTTAAAGAATTAATAAAACAATCTAGAAGTAAATTTATAGATAAGGCTGTTAAGTCTGAGAAAGAAGGTGGTGCAGGAATGTCAAGAGAGCAGGCAGAGAACGTTTCTAAGCAGATTATTGGAGCTACTTGGGACGTTGGGCACATCAACTCCATTCAGAAATGGGGATATAATAGAAAAGATGTTCTCAATGAAGCAAAAACAATCGCTCCATTTGTTAAACATATGCATATCGCTGACAACCTTGGGTTTGAAGATGCTGAGCTTCCTGCGGGGATGGGTAATGTTCCAATCGACGAGATTTTGAATAATAAAGAGTGGGGTCACAACTTTCAGAAGGTAAAGAAAGCAATTGAAACAGGAGACTGGTTCTCGCGTCAGGGAGGGATGGGAATGTCTTATACTCCCGTCAGAGAGGCTTTCTCTGGATTGACTGCGCCTGTTTATGGAGCAAGCATGGGTGACGCAGGAGCAGCTTATTGGAATAGCGCGATAATGAATGAAGGTACATACTTTGGAGGCTTGGGACCAATTAATCCTGAAATCCACCATTCAATTTACGGCGGAGGATTCAGCGGTCTGCCTGCTTATTCTGGAGGCGAGTTGCCTGGGAAAGCGGCAAATAGTTCATTCTCTGGCGCGCCTTTAGAATAGGCAAGTTTTATTAACATAGAAAGACTAGCATATTTATGTCCCGTCGTATTCGCGATGATGATAACCTATGGAGGTATGTATGGGGAACAAGGTTTAGCGATAGGGCCCCTTTTCTTTTTACAGCAGTTTTTGTTTTAATTACTGCTACTTATTTAACTATGCCTTACTCATCACAGACTGCTGATAGACCAAGAGATAATGGCCCTATTGTTTCTGAGTCTAATTCGTTAAGAGATAACCCTCCATATAATCAAGCCAGAGAATATCTCTCAATGCAAGAAAGAAGACAAAGGTAATTTTAAATATACTCTTAATTTGTTAAACTTATGAAGGATTTGTCTAAAGAAATACTTGCTTATGCATTGCAGAATGCAATTGAGCACGGCAAGGCTGACGCAGGCAGAGTTTTGCCTAAATTATTTCAGCATGGGCTCGATAAGAAAGAGATTCCACTAGTTATGAAATTAATTAATGAAACCGTAAATAAAGTCAATTCTTTAAATGAAAAAGAAAGAGAGAAACTATTTTTAGAGTCTGAGGGGGTTGTTAAGAAGCATGATAGGACAGAAACTTATGAATTGCCTGAACTGCCTGAGTCTGAGGTTGGAAAGAAAATGGTTTTGCGCCTTGCACCTTTTCCATCTGGAGCTTTGCATTTAGGAAATGCTAAGACCTACTTACTTAACGCATTATATGCTGAGAAATATAATGCTGACTTGCTTTTGGTATTTGATGATACTATTGGAAGTGTGGAGAAACCCATTGTAAAAGAAGCTTATGACTTGATTCCTGATGCATGGAAGTGGCTTGGGGTTAAATATAAAAAAGAATACTTTAAATCGGACAGGCTCGAGATTTATTACGAGTATGCTGAAAAATTAATAGAAATGAACAAAGCTTATGTTTGTTATTGCAAGGTTGAAGATTTGAGGAAAAATAGGGCAGAGGCAAAAGAATGCTCATGCAGACAGTATCCAAAAGGAATTCAACACGCTAGATGGAAAGAATTGTTTAAGCCCTCAGTTCAGGAAGGAGAAGCTTCTTTACGATTGAAAACGGATATGGAACATCCTAATCCTGCTTTTCGTGATCGTGTGCTTTTTAAAATTGCTGACCGGCCTCATCCGCGAATTGGAACAAAGTATAGGGTGTGGCCGACGCTGGAAATGAGCTGGGCTATAGACGACCATTTGTTTGGAATTACACATATTATCAGAGGCAATGACTTGATGATTGAGAGCGATATGGAGAAATATATCTGGGACTTGTTTAAGTGGAAACATCCTGCTTTAATCCATGTTGGTCTTGTTAGACTTGAAGGTGTTGGTGCTAAACTTTCTAAATCTAAAGCACAGAAAGAAGTTAAGTCTGGCGTGTTTTCTGGCTGGGATGACCCTAGGACTTGGAGCGTACAAAGCCTTGCTCGTAGGGGGATTAGGCCTGAAGCAATACGTGAATTTGTAAAACGCATTGGTTTGAATAAACAAGATATAGTTGTGCCTATTGAATCGCTGTACGCTATTAACAGGCAATTGATTGATTCTGTTACTGAAAGATTTTCTTTTGTAGAGAATCCTGTGGCTTTGAATATTATTGATATGCATAAAACTGAAAGTGTTTCTGTGCCTGTTCATCCAGATAGGCCTGAAGAGACGCGAGAGGTTTCTATTGGTTCAGATATTGCAATTTCCTCTAAGGACTTCAATGAACATAAAGGCAAGGAAGTTAGATTGCTGCATTTATTTAATGTTAAAGTTGGAGATAAGACCCATATTACTTCTGTGGATAATAAGAAGATACCTAAAATAAATTGGGTTTCTAATGGTGCTCCTGCTCGCGTTTTATTAGTTGATGGTTCTTGGGTTTCTGGATTGGTTGAGTCTTCTGTTTCTAAATTGAAAATAGGAACTGTAGTGCAGTTTGAACGCTTCGGCTTTGTTAGATTTGATAGAATGCATGAAGGAATTGCAGAGTTTTGGTTTAGCCATAATTGAGATGGGTGTTTGAGCGATTTAGGACGGCTTTTTGTTTGAGTTTTTCAATTTAATGAAATTTTCAACTAATTTGTCAAAATCTGACTCAAATAACTTATCTTGAACAATTCTATATTTTTCAAATTCACTTTCTGCAAATTCTTTTGCAATCTTCATAGTTATTTTTCCAGCATTTTTTAATATTTCTCTTTCATCAAATTCTAAGAATAAATCTAGCCTTTTTGACCAGTCTTCCATAGTCATCGGTATTCTTCTTTTTGCTCTTTCTTCAGCTAAATCAAGATACGCGCTTACTATTCTCCCTAATGATTCTAATTCTTCTTTTGTCAGATAATTTTTAGCAATGTACACATCTGTCTTTATTATTTTGCCTTCTGGAGAATTCTTCCAAGAGGTTAATCCCATATGCTCTTTTTTACTGTCTGCTCTTTTTACAATTAATTCTGGAGCTGTGTGTTTATGTATTGCATAGTGGAGTTTATTTTGAACTTTTGCAAAGAATTCTTTGGTAGTTTCTGCGTTTTTGTCGTAATCCAAGCTTGTTGAATAGATATCTGTTATCTTTTGGTAGAAATTTCTTTCGCTTAATCTTATCTCTCTTATTTCAGCTAAAAGTTCATCAAAATAGTTTTGATTTAAGAAGTTTCCTTTTTCTAATCTTTTTTTGTCTAAAACATATCCTTTAATTGCAAATTGCTTTAAGACTTTAGTTGCCCATTGTCTAAATTGTGTGGCCCTTTGTGAGTTTACTCGGTATCCAACGGATATTATTGCGTCTAAATTGTAGAATTCTACATTTCTTTCTATGCTCCTTTCACCTTCTTTTTGAACTTGTCGGAATTTCCGACAAGTTGTACTTTTGTTTAGTTCTCCATCACTATAAATTGTATTTAGATGTTCGGTTATAGTATTTCTTTCTTTATCAAATAATTGAGCCATCATTTTTTGAGATAACCATACATTTCCGTCCGCATATTTTACTTCAATAGATTCTTCTTCTGAATTTGCTGTAAATATCAAGAATTCAGCCGTGCTGTTTCTTATCGCTAAATCTTTGTTCATTTTTTGACTCCTTTTTATCATAAATTAAACAATTATACATACTTATAAATATCTATTTTAGAAATCTCTAATGTAAATCATAAATCATAGACGAATAATTTATAAAGTCCTTAATATTGTCTTAACTGTAAAGGAGGTTTATGAGAATGTTGAATAAAAATAGAAAAGGAGTAAGCGAAGTTGTCGCTAATGTCCTCATAGTGCTTCTGGTTATAGTCGGAATCGCAGTCATTTGGTCTGTAGTAAAGCCTACAATTGACAAGGGTGCTCAAGGAATACAGACAGGAAGCGAATGTCTATCACTTTCGTTGGAGCCTGTGAGCTGTGCCTATACAGATACTGGTAACGTGGTGACTAGTAGCGCAAGTGCAAAGATTAAGAGAAATTCTGGTGGTGGCTCAATAGACTCGATAGATGTCGTGTTTGAAGGAACTGGCGGTACTTCAAAGGTTTATACCTATACTATACCAACCACAGGTTTTGATGAGTTAAGCACTGTTGATGTGACTCCAGTTTGGGCTGATGTAAGCGGACTTACTGAGCCTGTAACTGTTAATGTTGCTGCAAGAACCGGTGGACAATTATGTCCTCTTCTTTCGCAACCAGTAACCTGCGCATAATTACAGTTTAATTTTATTTTTTTCTTTTTTTTCTTTTTTAGAAATTTTATTATTATATAGCTGTAGATACAAATCTTTATAATAACCTCATATCCCAAAGTTACTATGGTATATCCGTATGTTTCCATAGACAGATTAGAGGGGCAAAGCAAACGATTTCGCGAAAGGGAGAGAACTAGTAGTTATGTTAGCCCTCAGGAAATTGCAGAAGAACGGGATAGAAGAGTCAAAATTAATGTACTATGGAATACTAGAGATGATGGGCCTACTGGCGATGAGGACAATTGGGGCGATATTTTTCCTCCTCTTTTAGATTGATAGACTTTTCAATATATTTCTGGGTTTTTATGAATTAGATTAAGTATTATTTATAAATAAGATTTATCTCTATAAAGTATGATAAGTGGGCTTGGCAGTAAAGGGATTAGCTCTGTGATTACTGTTGCTCTTATTGTTCTTGGAACTATTATTGGAGTTGCTCTGCTTTGGGCTTTTGTAAATAAGAGTGTTGAACGTGGTGGAGATACAGTTGATACTGACTGCCTTACTCTAAATCTTGATTTAATTGACTGCAAGGCTTACGGGTCGTGCAATTATTACTCTGGTTTAGGAGGATATAGCGCAAATATTTTAATTAATCGAAAAGCTGGTTCTGGGAATCTTACAGGGCTTAGATTTGTTTTTGAAGACCAATATGGATTTAAGAAAACTTACGACCGGGACTTGAATCCTCCCTCGCTTAATGAACTTGAGGGGGTGCAATTCGGAGATGGGTATGCTATCCCGATTCCAGGACAGCCTAATCTTGTTCGTGTTGTGCCTTTAATAGGGGCTAAAAAAGATGTGTGCCCTATTACCTCTAATTCCAAGACTTGTCAAATTGTTCAACTTCCTCCGCCTTTAGGGAATAGTCCCAATAATCCGGCACCTAGAAGTTATTGTTGTCAGCAGTCTGTGAATTATAGTGAGTGCTACAATGGTCTTGACCCAGAATATCCAATAAATATGAGCGGGCAATTGACTAATGGGATAATTCCTCCTGGAAATAGAACTCTTTGCTGTCGGTAGGAATGTACTTGCTTAGCATTCTGAAGCTCAGCGATGATAACAGTAATTTGCCAATTTTTCAACAGCGACGGGCAACTTCAGACGCCTAAGTAGATATGTAGAATTTATGAATTGATATAATTAATTGCAACGCACGCAATCTACGCAGCTTCAGCTTGTAGATGAATTGAGTTGAAGAACAAGGGTGCCTTACAATACTCAAGGATAGGAAATCTCTTGGCTGAGGAAACCTCGCACTTTAGTGAGGGGTGGATGTCATATTATCATACGGCAGTTTTATAATCTACGACTTGCTATTTTATTCATGAATAAAAAGGGGTTAGGTTCTGTTGTGGCTTTTGTAGTTATCTTGCTTATCGCCCTTGTGTTTGTTTCTATATTTTTAGGAGCTTATTTTAGGAGTGTTAAAAAAAGCACTTCTGATGATTCTGCTTTGTGTTTGGGGATTGATGTTGGGGTAAAAAATTGTTATTTTTTTAACTCTCTCATAAATATAGTTAATATTTCCGGCATGCCAACAATAGGAGAAGGAGAGAATGCTCTTCTAATGAATATTGAGCGTTTTGCTGGAAAAGGAGAAATCAAAGGCCTGCGTTTTGAAGTTGAAGGGATAGATGGAAATAAATATTCTGGCTCGCCTATTGATATAAATGTAGGTTCTTTTAGTTCTAGTACCTCTTATGCTGATTTTGTTGAATATTCTTCAGTTGAAGCAGTTGTAAGATATATTCCTAATGAACCAAAATATGTGGCTGTAGGTGCTGTTGTTGGAGATTCTGAAACTGTTTGTGCTCCTATTAGAGCGCCAGTAAAATGTGAGATGTTTAGAACAAGTTAAATCCCCTTCAGGGTGTTTGAAAATTACATTTTTAATAAATGTCTTTAAAAAGTCTAAACACTAGGATTCATTGAGGTTAGATGAGCTGGATCGAAGTTGAGGCAAAGATATCTGTTAAAGATGTTGCGAAGATTAGAAAAAAGATAAAGGAAATCGCCAGATTTGTTCGCAAAGAAACTAAAAAAGATGATTATTACTCCTTAGAATACTTTCAATATCCTGAAAAAAGCCTCCGTGTTAGAAACAAAGGAGCTATTAGAGAGGTAAATTTCAAGAAAAGATTGAGCTATAAGAATGGAATTTACGCTAAAAAAGAGGTGCAGTTCGAAATATCTGACTTGAAAGGGTTTTTTGATCTGATTTACGATTTTGGACTTAGAAGATGGCTGCATAAAGAAAAAACAACAGAGCTTTACATAACTAAAGATGGAGTAAATATAGAGCTTAATAGGGTCAAGGGACTTGGCTGGTTTTTGGAACTGGAAGTTTTGTGCCCTCTTAAAGACGTGAATTCTTCCCGCAAAAAAGTTGCCAATGTTCGTGAAAAACTTGGCTTTAGCGAGAAGGACTCTGAAGTGCGTGGATATACGAAGCAGCTTTGGGGTTTGAAGAATAGGAATTAACTCGGTTTAGACAATCTTTATAAAATCTTAATTTGCAGTATAACTATGCATACTACTAGTTTTGTTGTTGGAGGAATTCCTATCAATGCATTAACTGCTAGGGAGGTGGGGGATAGAGCCCTTAGACAAGAGGCTCTTGTGAGGATTGGGTTTGCTACTTATGTCAAAGATTTAGCCAAACATAGAAGTCATGATTTGGGAGTTGTTATTGCAGCAGCATCTAACTCTCATCCACTTTATTATTTATCTGCCCATGGAGGTACAATTAATGGCAGATGGACTGTTGATGCAATTAACAGTCGCCCATCTGAAAAGTGTGTTTACTTACAGACAGTTCTTGATAAGCACCATGATGCAGGGTCATGGCTCATAGAATCGTGTAATTGGGGACCTTATCCTCTATCTTCTAAAAATTGGGTTCCGCATAGGATTGTTACTAATATCCCTTGCTTATATCCTTTAGACCTAATAAATAGTATCCCTGATAATCAGGAGAGAGGAAGTATGCACCCCAGTCACTTAACAAATGCTCACTATGCCTTTGAGTTAGTTGGAGCTAATGGGCAGGCTAAGAGAGATGAAGGAAATTTAATACTTCTAAAACTTCTTCAAGATATTGAAGAATTTGAAAAGAAAGCAAGAGTTGAAGATAAAAAACTGCAAAAAGAAATGTGGGCTCATGAAGGCTGGGGAAACATCCCTTTTTAATGGGAGTTGCCTCCATCTTTAAAAGACTCTAAAACTAATTTTCTACATCACCCATTTGAGGATTTGATTTTACAAAATCTGGAATATAATTATAACTGGGAGTGCACTCTCTTGGGTCTAGCCCATCTCTTGTAACTTTTATTTTTCCATGAGTCTCTACATATTCTCCTAAAGGTTCTCTCATTTTACGAGCGACATTCCAATCCGTAAAGAAAGGAATCAACATTCCATTTGCCTCTCTCCATCTCTTCTTTCTTAATAAGTCTGCAAGAGCAAAAGATCTTACTTTTATTCCCCTTTTAGTGTTTAGATTGCCCAACATCCTATCTAAACTTTCTACATCTCCTGCTTTTGGCCTAGGTCTTTGAGCGAAATACTGACCAAGCATCCGATTAGTTACAAATGATTTTCTTGATTGTGCCAGATATTCTCCTGCCTCGACATCAGACCATCTTCTTAATAATTCTATGTCCAGAGTTTCACTCTCCATAACTCTATCTGCTAAATCTTTAATCTCTCTTTTGACTGTATCTCTTGAAAAATAAACTCTATAACTTGCAGGCGCTTTATGTGCTTCTTTTAGATTTAAACCTGCAACAACTCTTCTTCCTCTTTCTATGTGGTCTTTTAGAAATCTAGATGTATTTTTTACTACTGCTTCTTCTCCGCCAAGAGGACAACTTCCCAACCCAGAAGAAAGAGCACGTTCAAAAACAATTCCTGCACCTCTTTGTACTCCTTTAGTGTCTACTAAATCTCTAGCATACACATTAGCTAATGCTACTAATTCATTTTGTTCTTCTCCTAAACTTTCTTCTCTAAAAAATGAAGGAAAAAGTGGTCCGAAAAGTTTTCCTCTTTGTTCTCGAGTTGCCTTTTCTCCTTTTTCTCTTATTAGTTGGTTGCTCATAATGGTATACCAGTGTAAATATGCTGCAGGGTGGTGCATATAAGTAAAGTCTAATTCAAAAGGTAAACCTTCTACTCTTTCTACTCCTTCTCCAAATGAAAATAAATCCATGAAAATTCTATGGCCTAAAACATTTGTTAATTGGGTTGATGAATCTCTAGCTTTTTTAGAATCCGCTGTAGAAGAGAGGCAATGCCAAAAACCTTCATTAACTGCTCTTGTTTCATGCTCTCTGGTTATAAAATCTCTTACAGGACTTTTATCGCCCTTCAAATCAGTCCACACATCATAGTATAAAGGTACTGATGAAGCTATTGCTCTACCAGCTAAAGCTTGATCCACTAAAGTTTGAGCCATTCTTCCTAATTCTTCTTGAGCCATAGGAGGTTTACCCATTGCAACTAATGACTGCATATGTTGTAAAGTGCGATAATATTTATCACGGGCTAATTCTAACCACATAAGGTATCTATGGCCTTCCTCCGGGACATTTCTTCCTAATCCAAAATCTGTAGTACTTGCCTCTTCTCTAGTAATGTGGGGGTAATTTGCTCTTAAAATATCTCTTTGCTCCCTTACTCTTCCATGTATTTCTTCAGTACTGAATGCTCGAACCATGGTTTTCTTTAAAAAACGCTATATTTAAGGAAATGTCTGGTGAATTATCTATTTAGTATAAACTGGTTATGCACCCCTTTAATTTAAATATTGGATGTTAATCACAATTTAATGTCAGAAAGCTATGATAATAGGACTTTATGGAAAAGAAGAAGTTTATTGGTTTTTAATGCACTTGAGGAAAGATTTTATAGGTCTGCTTTAGGAAGTGAATCTGATTCTTTAGTTTTTGATTTGGAGGATTCTGTTGCTGAGAGCCATAAGGAAGAGGCAAGAAGAAAATTAAGAGAGTTATTTCCTAAAGGATATGATGGGAAAAAAGAATTGATGGTAAGGGTAAACAATGTAAGAACTCCCCATTTTGATGAAGATGTAGAAACTGCTTTGTCCATAGGAGCTAACACTATAATGTTGCCAAAAATAAGTTCTCCAGATGATGTAAGAAAATTAGACGCGAAATTACGAGGTAATGTTGAAGTTTTGGCACTTATTGAAAATGGGGATGCATATAGATTACGTTATGAAATTTTATCCTCTTCTCCAAGAATTACTGCAACTGCTTTAGGGGCTGAGGATTTGGCCTGCGTTTTTGAAGTTCAAAGATTGCTAATTTATGAAGATTCTTTACTTAACCATATGATGAAAGAATTAGTTGTTACAGCTAAGTCTCTAGGTATTCAATATATTGATCCTCCATCTCGTGCATATGGAACCGATGAAAATTTAATGGCTTTAAGACGTGAATGCGAATACCTATGGGGAATTGGCGCTACTGGAAAAGGGGCAATTCACCCATCTCAAGTTTCTGCTATTAATGAAATATTTGGGAGAGCAAGGATAACTGCTGATGAAGCAAGAGCTTTGCTTGGAGAATTTAATGCACGAAGCGGAGTTACAGTAGTGGGAATAGATAACGTTATGCAGGCTGCTCCATCCCTTAGGAGAGCAAAAAGATGTTTGGACAAACAACCAGACCAAGTAAAAAAGTAATTATTCTTCCTCTGAACCCGAAGATTTTCCTTTTGCCAGCTCTGCTTGTTCTTTCTTTAATTGTTCTTTAAGTTTGTCTAATTGCTCTATTTGTTTTTGCAACTGTTCTTTACTCATCTTCTGTTGGGCTTGCTGGTTTTGAGCTCCTATTCCGGGCATTTTCTTTACGTAATCAAGCATCGAAGCTCTTTCCATTTTTAATACAGTGCGTGAATTATCATCTATATGAGCTTTTAGTATTTCCATACCTGATAAGACGCAGCTTAACACCCAGAGCTTTTTTCCATCTACTACCTGGATTACTGCTACACATTTCTTTATTGTTTCGGTAATATTTCTGTTTTTCATTTCATCTTCTAGAATTCCTTTGATTGCATCTAGGTCTACTTTTGTTTTAATGTCCAGTTTTTCCGGAGTCTTATCTTTAGAGGTCATATCCAAGAGTTTTACTTCAACTTCGCCGTCTAGATTGAAGGCTGCTACCTTTTTCTTTGAAGGAACGTAGTAATCTATCTGATGCATGTTAGCACTAGACTCGTAATCTAAAATAAAAAAACCCGCAACTAGAAATGACTCTGAGTAATCTCTTCTGAACTTTTTATAAGTGTTTGATGCCTCAAGCTTTTGAACGTATGGCTGTATTTTCATGTTACCTCTTGATGTAATTTAATTATTTAAAAGGTATATAAAGTTTTAGCTTGACCGGTCGAAATATTCTTTTTTTACTATGGTCTTTAAATAGCTTGCTTTCTTTATTTGTTACTCATGGTAAGCCTTTCTAAAGATTACTTTGTTGGTCTTGTTGATGAATTAGAAAGGTCCAAAGAGACGTTGATTAGAAGAGTCCAGTCTAAATTGGGTATTTCTTATTGTGATGCCCAAGATTGTTTTCAGGAGGCTTATGTCGGGTTGATTGAATCCTCTAATGGGGGCAGATTGGACGCCAATAAATCCGGAAGAAGATATTTTTGCAGGGCTTTAAAAAATGTTTGTTTTGACTTTTTGCGCTCAAGACGGAGGAGATTCCCTACTTTAGAAGACCCTTCTTATTTTCCTAGTGATGCTGAGACTCCATTTAATGAGGCTGCTTTGCAGGAAGAATTAAGAAATTTTAGGATGGTGCGAGATTTAATTCCTCCTTCTTGTTCAGAAGCTTTCAGGCTTTATGTTACTGAGGGTCTTAGCAGGGCTGAAGTTGCTCAAAGACTTGGACTAAGACCAAATACTGTTTCTGTTAAAGTAAACAGGGCGATGGATTTTATAAGAAGTAGAATTGGAGCCTGATTTTATTACTTGAGTTTGACAGATGCAAACTCAATAGGGCTTTACACATAGAGTATTTATTTCATTGAAAATAGCCATCTTGACTGACGAGCCACAGTGGCGAAGTCAAGTTAGTACTATAGGTTCTAAACTTCTCTGGATAAATATTTAAATATAAGTCGTTCTCTTTATCTTGATGAAGCATGTCTTTAGGGTATGTTTGATTGTTCTTGTTATGTTTTTGGGAGTTGTTGGATTTATTAATGCTAAGCCTAATCCTGCTTCTTTGATATTTAATCAGCAGACGGCCAATCAGAACAATATGCAGATAGTTAATCTTAATTCTCAGTTGTCTTCTATTGCACCGAGTAATTTTGGAGGAAATCCTCAAACGATGGCTGTTTCCGGAATTCCTGAAATAGTTGTTTCTGCAACAGGCAATTTTAATACTGGAGGAACTGTTGTAATTAATGTTGTTGGTTCTCCTAATATGGCATATCATCCTTATCTTTTGGCTTTCTCTCTTTATGGAGATTATCCTGGGACTACATTTCCAGGGATTGGATTGATTCCCCTCAATCAGCCAATTCTTACTTCTTTTTTTGGATTTTTAGGGCCTAATGGGAATGCGCAGTTTATGATACAGCTTCCAAATACTCCTTCGTTGATTGGGCTTCCTTTAACGGCTGCTGCCTTAGTGCTTAATCCTCAAAGCAATCAAGTAGATATTTCTAATCCGGTTAGTTTTGAAGTCGGTAGAGGATTAAAAGGAATAAGTTGTTGCACTCAAGGAGTTCTTAATGGACCGGGGAGCCAATGCACTCCAAGAGGGGTTTCAGCTAATTATTGCAGATATGTAACTTCAGGGGCCGTTCAGGAATGCATACCAAATGATATTGGGGTTGACCCTGCTCCCTCTAATAGAGTTGCCCTTAACCAGAGTACTGTGAGTGCGAATTCTTCTTTTATGGCTAATTTAACTAGGAGCATTAACTTGAGTAATATTACTACTCGTGCTTATAATGCAACTACTTACGATTGTGATGACTTTGCAGATGATCTAGAACAGTGGTTGCAGACACAGGGATATAATGCGACTTTTACTCAATTTGTGAAATATGTGGGGGTTAACTCATCAGTTATTGATTATGTTCATGCTGTGATTGATGTTCATCTTCCTGACGGTTCTATAATTTGGATAGAGCCTCAAACCGGAAAGGTAATTGACTTGGATTTTGATGGCGATGGAAATGTTGGGGCAAATGTGAATCAGCCGTATAGAAATGGGCACCATCCTACAGATGATAATGCTAAGATTTATGTTTATGAGAGCGCCGCCACTGCTGCGGCTAACGGCGCTCCAAGAGATTGAGTAGAAACTGTTTTAAAGGCAAAATTTGATTTATTTAGATGTCATTAACTGAAGAAGCCGAGATTAGACCTACTAGGCAACAGACAGAGAGAATTTCAAGAGAATTGCTTAATATGTACCAGAGATGGGCAAGTGTCGAGGTTAATAAAACCCCTGCTCAAGTGAACGAGGCTTTTCGAAAAGTTTTAGGCAGAAATGTTCCGCTTGATAGGATGCAACTAGCCCAGGGTCTTCTTCTGCCGGATAATAGCTGTTTATACATCATTTCAGTCAGCGTCGTTCCACATCAAGCCTATGGAGTTTATAGAGATCCATGTCAAAATGGCTGGGATTTATTTTAATATCTTTCTTTTAATTTTTTCTGCGTGGCAAACTCAAGTTTAATGCGATTAGTGGAGTTTTAGGAGATTGTT
>CAYSGT010000006.1:0-264 GCA_964430805.1 Candidatus Woesearchaeota archaeon | reverse complement strand
AATAAATATATTTTATAATCTTGAGAATTATGGGGAGCCTTTACCAAATGATACGGTTCTTAGATCTGTTCCCGCTAGAGAGAATTATTAGGTTTATGTGGATGATGTGGGTAGTACTCAATAGTCTGACGGAAATAGTTATAAACTACGGATTATTTTAGATATTATGCTAGCTAAAAAGAGTGTTGTTGTTGCTATTATTGCTCTGGTTCTTTTTGTTGGTGTTCTTTCGTTTGTTAGTCAAAATAATTCTTTGAAAGAATC
>CAYSGT010000005.1:15886-22750 GCA_964430805.1 Candidatus Woesearchaeota archaeon | reverse complement strand
AATAGAGAACAAAAGCTACCACTATAAGAGTAATTAGCATTCCAATTATGAAAACCCAGAATAAAAAGTTACCAAAACCATTATTGAAAACTGAAGAGGGAGACAATAAAACCGATTGATAACTATAAAGTAAATAAGCAAATAGAATAAATAAAAACAAAGCAACGATAAAAACAGTTTTTAAGACTATATGGTTGTGTCTAAAAGTTCCTTTACTGGCAAATCGAACCATATTCTAAAAGGCAAATTGAAATATATAAATCTCTCCCTTGGGCATATAACAATATTCTGATAACTTGTAAACCAGAACATAACACCTTGGAGAACATATTTATATCTCTAAAATTGTTTAGTTTCATGTCTTATGATATAATATTAGGTAGAGATGCCTCAGACAAAAAGAAATTTGGGAATAGTGGATTAATCCATATAGGCAAAGGCTATGTAACAATGGGAAATTACACCTCCATGTCCAATAACATTTTTCTAGATGTAGCAAGATCTCATGTAATTCTTGTAGCGGGCAAGAGAGGATCTGGAAAATCGTATACGCTTGGCGTAATCACAGAAGAAATAGCAAACTTGCCTCAAGAAACAGCAAGAAACATTGCCCCAATAATCTTTGACACAATGGGCATTTTCTGGACCATGAAATTCAAAAACGAAAAAGAAAAATCAATTCTAGACGAGTGGAAATTAGAACCAAAAAGCTCCCCAATAAAAGTATTTGCTCCAATTGGAAAAATAGAAGATTACAAAGAAAAAGGAATTCCTGTAGATGAAGCTTTCGCATTAAAAGCCTCAGAGCTAGAATCAGAAGACTGGATAATTACATTCAACCTCTCAATGACTTCTCAAGAAGGAGTCTTAATAACAAACACAATAAGCAATCTAAAAGAAAAAGATGATCATTTTACAATTCAAGATATAATCAACCAGATAACTCATACACATAACGTAAGTCAAGAAACAAAGAATATAGCCTCATCTTTATTTCAGGCAGCAGAGAGCTGGGGAATATTCTCAAAAAGTAGCGAAGGCACAGAAATAACAGACTTGATAAACGCAGGCAAAACTACAATAATAGATTTATCAGTTTACAGTTCAATTGGTTCCTTCAACGTTCGAGGCCTCGTAATTGGCTTAGTAAGCCGAAAAATATTCACTCAAAGGATAAATGCTAGAAAACAAGAGGAAATCCAGTCTATTCAACATGGAATAGACTACATGAGCTATAACCCAACAAGAGAAAACCCACTGGTTTGGTTATTTGTAGACGAATGCTTAACTGGAGATACAGAAATAATAACCTCTACAAATCACACTCAATTACAACAAGTTGTGAACAAATTCAAGAATGGTGAAAAAATAGAAGTTTTAACATATGACTTAGAAAAAAGAGAGTTTTTACATAAACAAGTTAAAAATATTTATGAGAAAGGAAAAAAGAAAATAATCAAAATAATTACTGAAACAGGTAATGAATTAAAGGGAACTCCAGAACATAGAGTATTGACAAGAGAAGGGTTTGCCTCCTTATTTAGCGTGCACGAAATAGGGACCCCTTTAATCAACACTATTCACAAGATAAAGAATGCATAGAAGCAAGATTATTAGGACATTTATTTGGTGATGGTTGGGCGAGTCAAAAACAGCAATCCCTAGGATTTAGCGGAAAAGTCGATCCTAATGATTTAAACAAGATAAAACAAGATTTATCCTCATTGGGTCTAAAATCCACAAATATATTTTCAAGAAAAACAAGTTCCCAAATAACAGATAATAAAAATAATAAAATAATAGTAAATGGAACAAGCCACAGTATTCAGGCAAGTTATAATGCATTTAGATATTTTGACAAATTAGGAATAATTAAAGGAAGTAAAATAATACAACAAAGCAATATCCCTGAGTGGATAAAAAAATCAAATAATAAAACCAAAGTAGAGTTTTTAGCAGCTCTAATGGGGAGTGATGGACAAAGAATAACAAAAGCAGGAAATGCTAAAGGAGACTTTAATGCGATAAGATGGAGTTTTAATAAATTAGAATCTCTAGAGAAAGAAGCTTGGCATTATGCTTATGAAATAAAAGAATTATTCGAATCTGTTGGAATAAAAACAAGTAGTGTTGCAAAAAGACCAGGAAATATAAGAAAAGATGGACAAAAGACAATAAAAATAGTATTAACTTTAGAAAAAAATATAAATAACACAATAAGATTCTTAGAATTAATTGGATATAGATATTGCTCAAATAAAGAGATTGAAGGAATTAAATGGTGCAAATACCTTAAAGCAAGACAGTTTCTAAAGAATGAAAGAGAAAAGATAAGCAGTAGAGCAATAGAACTAAAAAAACAAGGTTTAGGAGAAACGAAAATATCTGAAATACTTAATTTCCCTTATCCCCAAATAAGAGATTGGGCAGATAATAAATCTAAACCAGGATTACCTAAGACATTCCTGGATTTTGATGAGTGGACTGAAAAAAGAACAATAAATAATTTACTATATGAAAGAGTTTTTAGGATTCAAGAATTAGGAGATGAAGAAGTTTATGACCTATCTATAGATGAAGTACATAATTTTGTTTCCAATGGGTTTATTACCCATAATTGCCACGAATTTCTCCCAAAGAACGGCAAACCCCCCGCCACAGATGCATTAGTGCAGATATTAAGAGAGGGAAGGCAGCCAGGAATTTCCCTGGTTCTGGCAACTCAACAGCCAGGACAAATACATAATGATGTAATGACTCAATCCGATATCATAATCTCGCACCGAGTCACTTCAAAACCAGACATAGAAGCCCTAAATCAAATAATGCAAACATATCTATTAGAAAGCATAAAAAGCTCAATGGACAAGCTCCCCAGCAGCAAAGGTTCAGCCATAATCCTAGATGATAATTCAGAAAGGATATATCCAATGCGTATGAGACCAAGATTAACCTGGCACGGAGGAGAATCTCCTTCAGCCGTAAAGGGCCAGTCAAGTTTATAAAACCACTAACGAGTAGTAAAGTTTAAATAGTGTAAAAAACCATTTTTTGTATGGCACAAGATTATCGAGGAAAAGAGACTAGAACCAATAAGGCTTATATGTTGAATATACCGGGAACAAACATCTCTCGCTTAACAGGGTTTTCTCCTAGAAATCAAAGAAGGGTAACAACAGAGCAAGATAGAGACCAAAAAACTTCAGATAAAGATAGGGGTTTTCCTTTTAGAATCGCCCCAAGTGAACTTGGAGATATACAAACAGAGTCATATGAAACAGCACATTTGCCACTTTCTACAGAAGCAAAGGCCCTTTTTAATCTTGGATTGTATCGCGCTTTTTAATAAACGTTAAGTTTGAAATTAAAAGAGCTTATAAAACCCTAACATCCGCCCTATACCTAAACTTCCTAGCTCCAATATCTCCAGCTTTAACAACTCTTAAAATCTTAACTTTCTTTCCAGCTTTCTTAGCCTCATTAGCAATTAACTCATTAAGCTTGTCTATCTCTTCTTCAAGATAAAACCCATAATAATGAATCATGGTTCCTTTTTTGCAAACTCTAAATGCGACATCTAAGAAACTGTCTTCCAAGTTAGGTCTTGCCATCACAATTCTGTCAAATGTCCCAGAAACTTTCCTATCCGCTCCTATAACTCGCCTAACATCCCCTTGGACAACTTTAACCTTGCCAATCAATTTATTGCGTTTAACATTTTCCAAAGCATAACGAGAGCATTCTTTGCCAAGCTCGACACTATATATCTCACGAGCATTAGAATGTTTTCCAATAACGATTGAAAAAGGACCAACACCAGCAAACATAACAAGGACACGTTCACCTTTCTTAACAAATGAAGCAACATTCTTGCGTTCCTCACTTAATCGAGGGGAAAAGTAGCAAGTTTCTATATTAAATCTAAATTCACATCCATTCTCTCTATAAAGCGCTTCAAGAGTCTTGTCCCCGGCAAGCCACTTAGTCTTAAGGGTACGCAGTCGGCCAGAGAACTTCCCAGTTTTCTCTAGCACTGTCGTAACGCTCTTATGCGAAGACAAATAACCAATAGCAAACTTCTTCTTAGCACTGACAGACATATCTCTATCGAATTTAATTATTGCAATATTGCCTAAAACGTCGTAACCAATTCTCATCAGTTACTCTCCAAAAACATAGCTATATAACTATCTACTTTATCTTTCATGGTATGATTTATAGAAACCTCTTCACCGTAACTAGTTGGTTTACTTAATAAAATTCCTTCTTTTTTTAATTCTTCAGCCATATCCTTAACTCTTCCCCTTACATCCATCGGAAAACCCTTTGGCAAATTATCTATTGAAGTATGGCTATGATTAAACTTCCCCAAACGAGTTAATTTATAAAGAATCTTCCCTTTAATTTGATTATCAACCCACATAGTTAAAGTCTCTATAAACATACTTTGAACAGTTAGCTTTATATACTTTATGTTTATAATTATTCTATGGAAAAATCATTATTAATACAGTTCCTAGGAGAAAATCCTATATTCAAAATTATAGATACCCTCTTAGACAATAAAGGATTAGAGCTCACAAAAAAAGATATTCTAGAAGCAACAGAAATATCCAGAGCCACGCTCTTCAAAGTATGGCCTCAATTGGAAGAAAATGAAATTGTCAGAGTAACAAGAAAATTTGGAAAAACAAAACTATATGCAATAAACTCCCAAAACCCCTTAGTAAGAAAGTTGTTTGAATTAGAAAGAATTTTAATTGGAAAAGCATTTGACAAAAGAAGAGAAATTGAAGTAATCGCCAGAGCTTAAAACATAAGCGAGGTAAAAATTGTAACACTTCGAAGGGTTTAAAAACACCACATTTATCAGAAAACTATGGGCTCAAGAATTGGAAAAATAGCATCACTAACCTCGATGGTAGCAGGAGCCGCAACTGTAGCATTTGCCACAATGGCACAGTTATGCTCAAGACAAGGCAATGAATTATTTTACAAATTAGGAATAGATAGCTTAACAACAGACGATTATCTGATACACCGAATAGGCATAGCAGCGGTAGGGGTAGGTTTGCTATACGCGGGAAAGAAGGGATTTAAGTATTCTTCAGATCAATAGTAAAAATCTACAAAGAAGTTTAATTTAATGTTCTATAACTCCAGTTTTAATCAAACGCTTATTTTTGCAAACTCCTCTACACACTAGCATTATACCTCATGCTCCTCATTATATCGCGTCTGGCTTTTTCTAAAGCTTTAACAGCATCATTTTTAGCTTTTGGAGGCATAGTAGAAGCATGAATATCTGCTATTCTTTTGTTATACTGGTTTATATTCTCCCATTTAGTATTGATATCTCCTAATCTTACTTCACGCATTTGCAGCCATCTGGTGAACCATTCGTCAACGAAAAATGCGTAGACAAGACCAACAAGAGCGCCCCATAAATAAACTGCAGAGTAAGCCTCCAGCTCAGTAGTCAACCATAAGCCAAAGTAGATTACTGAATAAAAGACCCAACTCATCTTTCGCAGAGGAGAATCAAATCCTTTAACAAAGTACCAGTAAATTATGAAAGGGAGCACTCCAGCAACAGCTATAAACAAAATTTGGTATTGAACTAAGATTGTTCCGACCCAGACATAATTCAAATTCCTAACGCCCAAAAGACCTATAATTACCGCAACAAGTCTGAGAATTCCTTTATGCTTATAATCTGTAAAGAAAGGCAAGTTACCCAATATAACACCAACAATAATAGAAATAAGAATAAATAATAATATCTTCTCAAATAATAAATAACCTCCCCAGTCATAACCTCCAAGCAAGACTCTAAACAAAGGCTCCAAATTCTGAACAACAGAATCAATCATCTGCTCAGTCCCTCCCCAATATCCCCCGCCGTAATACTGTGCGCTTACAAAAGGCATTACAAGTAAGAGTAAAATAAATGCGAGAATGTAATCTAACCTCATGCATTAATGATACAAAAAGAGCTTATAAAACTTATTAAAATCTTAAACGCCCACTAATTCTTCTTCCCTTTCTTTAACATAAACATGATCGCGCAGAGGTTCTTTAGCTCTTTCCGCAAGTCTGTCTTCAAGAGGCTCATATTTACCATAACTTTCTACGAATTTCCTTACAACTTCTCTTCTTACTCTTCTTTTAACCATTCTTTCAAATGCGCCTGATTCAAGAGCAGGGCCAATTATAGGAAGAAGATATCTAACAGGTTTAAGCAAGAAATGTCCAGCAACTTCAAGTGCCCCGTACCAATCTTTAGTCTTCTTAATGTATCTTATTACCCCTGGAATTTCCATAAGAGTCTTCAAAGCAAATAAGTCATAAGCAAGGAAATCTACATTTTTGAAAGGAACGGTGCTAATATAGGACCTTATATCATTAGCTACAGCTAAAGCCATGCTTCCTTTTCCTACAGGAGTTCTTACCAAACTGCGCAGTTCAGTTGCATATTTATCAGTTACTTCATCAGTAATTCTATCTAATCCTTTAGAAAATCTATCCTTATATTCTTGAGGAACATCATTCCCAAAGTAATCACTTAATTCATACTTTTGAACATAATCTTTAGTGCGTGCCTTGCTAGCTGGAAGAAAGTCCGTTTTCAATTGTGCCACTAATTTTTCAAGGCCCATTTTATGAATATAAAATTATTTTCGCACAGAGTTAAATAAGTAATCTATAAGTTCGTGATAAGAAATTACTCCAACTAGATTTCCACCATCAGTAACAGGGCAAGTGAATGTCTTTAATTCATTCATGATTTCAAGAGCCTTCTCAAAATCTTCATTCAAATCGACAGCTTTTACATTTTTTACCATTAAGTCTTTAGCATTCATT
>CAYSGT010000005.1:862-15876 GCA_964430805.1 Candidatus Woesearchaeota archaeon | reverse complement strand
ATCGCATAATGCCTTGTAAACTAAGTCAGTGGTTGTAATAATTCCTTCGATTTTTTCATTCTTATCAACAACAAAGATCCTTCTTTCCTTTCCAGCCTTTAGTTTCTTTGCAATATCCATTACAGATTCATCTAAACCACAAGTTAGTGCTTTGTGTATTGTTATTTTCTTTATACTTTGAGTTTCCATGTTTTATCGTATATCCTCCTATATTTATCTCTTTCTCCTTCTTACAAGGCTGCCAATTCCTCTTAAAGGCATCAAAGCCATCTTTCCCAAGTCTCTCAAAGCACTTCCGGCAGTTTTAACAGCATATTCTCCCTTGCCAGTTACAAAGTTTCCTGCCCATGCTCCAACTGCAGCACCAATAGCAGTAATGCCCAGGGCAGCATTTTTAGTCAAAAACCCATTTGGTTCGTAAGGCTTAATTCCATATTCACTAGCTTTTCTGATAACCTCAGCATATCTCCTATCATTAATTCCTGCTAAGACTTGCTCGGGAGTTAATTCCTTAAAACCTCTAAGTAAAGCAAAAGAATTTTCATGCTCCCTAAATAAATCTCCTAGTAGGGTTCTACCAGTCTCATCTCCCATGTGAGTATTATGTTCATTTCCTTGTACATTATAAGCAGTTTTATTCATATTTTTTTCAATTTGAGCTATCCTATCCATTAAACTAACACGCAATCTAGCAAGATCATTATAATTTGTTGCGTACTGATCTTTGCTCCTAATTTCAGCTTCTTTTTTTTCTTTTTCTCCAAATAATCCGCTAATCAATCTTCTAACTCCACCACGAGCATTAGCAGCTTCTTCTTTTCCAGGCGTAGGAATTTTCAAAGACTGCCTCTCTAAGGCCTCAATATAGTCGCCTACGCTTTGGTACAATCCACTTCTTTGTTCAAGATTAGATTGATAAGTTTCCCGACTTTTTTGAGGGATACTATCTATGAGAACATCTAAGTTTCTTTTGTCAGTCTTGTCAAAGTTGTAAACGGCTTTAAACTCATTTGCAACCGTTTCAGCTCCGCCAAATAGACTCCCAAGAGAATCTCCAACAGCATAACCTGCGAGTCCCCCAGCAGCTCCGCCAATAGCAGCTCCTAAAAACCTTCTTCTAGTCAATGTCATAATTTTGAGGAATAACTACCTTATTTAAAGCTTGACTTCGCCACTGTGGCTCGTCAGTCAAGATAGTAATTTTTAACAAAGTAAATTCAGAAAAGATAAGATTCTTTACTGAGTTTGCATCTGGCAAACTCAAGTTAAAGTAGCTATGGATAAATACGGTTAGATTACTAAGAGTTTTTTAGAAAACAGAATAATCATCCCCTAATTTGACAATATCTATACAAAGTCTCTAGACCAGAAAAGGTAACTAAAAGAATTTATATTATAAAGAGAAGAGAGATTTGAAAAATTAAGCTCTTAATATATCTTTCATAGTCTTATCTGCGTCTTTAATCAACTTCATAATTCTCTCTCGTTCAGTAGGGCTATTTGCTCGACCAAGCTCCTCCAAAAGTTCACGTCTTCTCTTAGCGTTCTCTACTAAAGAAGCACGTTTTTGATCGTCTTTAACTCTCATAAGACCTTGAACAGCCATCATTGCATGTATATTCTTATTAAATATAAGCATGATTAAAGATAATCCTGCGATAATAACATACATCCAAGCTAAATTAAATCTAGTTCCCCCAGCTCCAGTAGTAGCAAGAACATCCCAGCGCATATAAGCTAATCCAAAGAATATTACTACAAAAGCTATCCAACCGACTTTTCTAATGATATCGCTCTCAAAACCCTCTGTAAAGAAAAAGAAAATGATAAACGGCAAGAAAGTGGCAAGAACAACAGAAAGAGTTCCGCTAGGCAACCAAATCGCATTTAATAATGCACCACTAGTGAGGTATCGAACACCTAACATTGTAACAAGTAAAGCGATAATAAAAGAAATCCATTGACTCTCCCCCACACGAGGAACAGTACGAACAGCTAAAGAAACAATAGTCAAAACAATAAAGAAGACTAAAATCTTCGCAAATAAAGCCTCTCCAGCAGTTAAACCACCCAAATCCCCAATATTAACATCACCAACAAAAATCTTAGCAATTGGTGTAGCACCCTTTGCTAACTCATCTATAAATCCCTGTATGGAATCCCCAAAAGTTGAAGTAGCTACCGGAAGAGGAGGTCCAACTAAACCTTGAGAGCTAACAAAAACCGAAGCTAAACTTAAAAGCATAATAGAAAGAAGAACAATAACACCAAACTTTTTCATGCAGACAGTAAACATTTAACCTTTATAAATATTTCTCTAAGAAAAGGTTTATATTAAAAGTGTTTCTAAAGATTAAATGAAAAAGATAATTTATTTAATAGTCTTGTTAATGTTAACCTTAACAATAACTGTACATGCCCAAAGCCTCGCTTCCATAAATACAACAAATGTTACAAAGAGCATTAATTTCTCAGTAAAGGACCCTACTCCAAAAATAGATGAAACATTAGAAAAAAACATTGACCTCTCTAAAAAATCGCAATTGCTGGCCATAGTCTTAGGAATAAAAAAAGGAGAAAATATCTCATTATCCGAACTAGTAATTATGCTAACTCTGATTTTCTGGGCGTTGTTTGAGATACAAAATGTTTTGAGATTTGTAAGCATATTTAGAGGCAAAGAAGAAACAAGATGGTCAATTACCATTCTATTCGTGTTGTTAATTAGTATAACAGGGGCAGTAAAAAAAATGGCCGAATATATAATAAACTTTACAATATTTGGGGCAATTCAGTGGGCAACAGGAGATTTATTATTAACTATTTTGATAATCACTTTAGTAGCCATAGCAATAACAAAGGTAATCAAAAGAACTAAAGAAAAATCAGATATAGAACAAGCAGAGAGCGAAGGAAGAAATACTGGAATTGTAGCCAGACTTCTAAAAAGCATGAAACCTTATTTGGACGACTCAAAAAGACCTAAAAAATAAATCTACTTAAATCAAAATTTCGTTCACCCTTTAGCGGCATCTTCAAAACCAGAAAAAAATCCTTTCATTTTGTTATCACGTACTTCTCGCATATGCTCCTTTCTCTTTAATTTATACGCTTCCATTTTTTTAGCAAAAAAATTAAGAATACGATAAATAAATAAGAGAAGAACAATTATTAAAAAAACAGAAATAATTCGAAATAAAGATTTAGGAGATAAAAGAACGAAATTAACCATGGCAATAGATAATTTATTAAAAAGTTGTAGCCAGGCGATTGCAATAGCTCCTCCAACAGAATATCCCCAGCGAAGATTATTATCTTTTGCTGAAAAGAAATAGAGATACAAAGAAAGTAGTGTAAAGACCCACAAAAGAAAAACAAAAAGCATTTCTAAAGACATCTCCCAATCATGAGAAAACAAAGCAACAAAAACAAAATTGAGCTTAGTAAAGAAAGCATCCACCCCAGCAATTGCCTTATTCTTAAGTAAAAACTCTTTCCATTGAGAAGCAATAAAATCACTTTTATTAATCTCGGTAAATTCTTTTACCTTAGAGACATTGCCCTCTAAGCTCCCAACAGCCCCCTTAAACTGATCTTCAACACTTGCCTGCGCACCAGCAAATGAAACTAATACTAAAACAAACAAGAAAAGAGAGGCATATAATTTATTCATATGCTTACATAAAAAACAAATTAATATTTAATCCCTTCGTAAGAAGTTTACCCAACTGCCTCAGGGCTTCCAGCCAAGTTGCCTTTCTGAAGCCGCGGACGCAGCTTCTACCTTCCTCTTTATCTGTTGAAGCGCAGTGTTTCTTTCCAAATTGCTAGCGGCAGTTTCGTATTCCGCTTTGCTGAAAGCCTTACCTACCATTTTATCAATCTTAGGACCTAGGACACTTGCAGCTAATGCTGCAACAGCATATAGCGCAGCAGCCGCCCAGTCATAATTATTATTAGATTCCAACAACTTAACCACTAGCAAACCAATAAGTGCAACAGCCCAAACCCACCAAATCATTCGGTGCAAAATCCCGGTTGACCCAAATAAAGAATGGTTTATAAAAATTATAACTGCAAATTGCAAAACAAGAGTTAAAGCAAGGATATACGCGGCAGTAGGGTAAAATAAACTCTCTAAAAGTCTTCCATCAATATATCTCATGCCAAGAATCACTAAAGCAAGAGAAATAACCCAAGCCATCCAAGCTCTTCCTTGAAAAAGTTGAACATTCATAAGAGCGGCAGAAAACAAAAGCAACATGATGAATCCAACAACAAACTTTACAAAACCATACCCAGAACCAGCACCTGGCGAGATTAGCTCATCTAGTTTATCGTTTAATTTATCAACAGCACCAGCCAACTTAGAAAGAATAGCAGGATCAATAGAACCAGAACCAGCAGGAGGAGTAGGGGCTTGCGCACTAGCGAAACTCGCAACCAAACCGAACAGCACAAGAGATAAAAAAACAAAAGCAACTACTCTTTTTTGATTCATAACAATGCTCAATTATGAGTATTATTTAAACATTTCTCAACTATCGGATATTAGAAAACTTAATACAATAAACCAAATTGCTTAGCAATTGGAATATAAAACTCGGCATAAAGTCCCCAACGAATAAGAATTGCAGCAGGAAATCCAACAACCGGCGGAACAGGCGACTGTCCAGAATCCCTAGCATTTTTTAAGATATCGTAAAATCCCCAAGATAAAGCTACCTCTCCAACAAGGGGAATAGGGCTAACTCCAAACGCAAGCTTCGCTATTAATCCTTTATTCATATGTTCATTTCTAACCATAAAATATCTGAAAAATAAGAGTATTTAAAACATCCTCCATTAACAAAAAAGTCTCAATAAATATCAAATCACAATATTTAAATTAAACAAAGAAGGAGATATTATACATTATAATAGAGCAAAATAATTCTATAAAACTATTTGAAGATAAAAGAGTAAGAGTTCAATGGGATCCACAGAAAGAAAAATGGTATTTTTCAATAATTGATATAATCGAAGTTTTAACTGATAGTATTAACCCAAGAAAATATTGGAGTGTGTTAAAAACACGTTTAAAAGCAGAAGATAGTGAGTTGGCTACAAAATGTAGTCAACTGAAAATGAAGTCATCTGATGGAAAATTCTACTTGACCGATGTAGGAGACACCGAACAAGTTTTAAGACTGGTGCAGTCAATTCCTTCACCTAAAGCTGAACCATTCAAGATTTGGCTAGCAAAAGTAGGCTATGAACGAATTGAAGAAACAGAGAATCCTGAACTAGCTTTTGACATGGCAATGAAAACCTACTTGCAAAAAATATATTATGATAATAAAGAACCTAAAAAAGAAAAATATATTGAGGAGTTAACAAAAATTTACCAATTCACAAAACAATATGCTTCAGTGAATTTTCCAAACGTTTTAAGACACTTGACTTAATCAGATTAAGACATCTGATTTAAAACAAACTCTTCTGCGCACTTCTCGCCTTAATTTCACGCAACTTAACTAACTGATTTTCAACGCGCTCGGCAGAAAACTCATGCCTAACTGTAAGGATCTCTTTAATCTTTTCTTCATTAACTTTGGGAAAAACAACCTTATGCTTTGAAACATTAGGCTTCTTGAAAATCTCAAATATTTCCATCCAATTAAATCCTAAATCGCCGTGCCTTTCAACTACACTTTCAAATATCTTAACGGGATAAACAAATTGCTTAACAAGAGCAAGCGCCTTCTTAGGCCCAATACCTTTAACACCTCCATGATTAAAATCCGTTCCAACTAAAATAGCTAAACAAATAAGCTGATCCCAAGTAATCCCAAGCTGATTTATAACGCCCTCAAATTCAATCATTTCAGGAGCAATATAAATAAAACCCGAAACGGTCTTGCGTTTGCGAGATAAAGTCAAATTTTGAATTAAACGAGTTCCTCCAACGACAAGAGTATCATAATCTTGTGAGCCGACAGCATAAGCCTGCCCGCTCTTCACGAGCTCAGCAGCTTGCATTTCTCCTTCTCCAGGCGCTTGAACAACTGCGATTCCCATTGCCTCAAGCAGCTCTTTACTTTCAGAAATCATCTTATCATCAATCTTTGAAAAACCACGGGCATACTTTCCCATTCCCTCAACGTCGCCATCATCAAGAGCTTCTTCATACTTTTCAACAGCGACATCTTTAGTAGCCTGGCGTAATTCATGAGTTTTTCCCTTCAAAACATGATACTCTCCATCAAAAACATAAATCAAACTAATGCCCTCGGAAAGCAAAGCAATATTTCTATAAAACAACCCAGACAAATGCGAAGTAACATTTCCAGAAGAATCCATTAATGGGGTCCCATCTGGCTGTCGGACACTAGAAAGAAATTGATATATCACGTTAAAAGCATCAATAGCAATAGTCTTTCCCTTCAGCTCACCAAAAGTAACTTCCTTGCGAGAAACCAAATCACCTATTTGTAAACCCATGTTTAATTCCTTCCTCTCCTAACCATTAAAACAGATAATATAATAGGTTAATAAGAATTATGTTGTATTAAAACTTACAAAACTCTCCAGGACTTTGTTAGCTGTTTTGTAATTACAGTTGATAATCTACAAAGATTCTAACTCCGATATAAATATTGCCCGATTTCAACTAGTATTAATATCTAAGACTGAATCTTTCCCCGCGAGTTATAACGTGATCAACTACATCATGATATAAGACAAGAACAGCTTCATCTCTCCCTTCTCCCTTAGGATTTGGAGGTATTGGATATTGACGGCTCTTGCCTCTAAGCAAGCCCAATCTTCTTCTTGCCTCTTTCGCCATATCTCCCAACTCGCCAGTTAAAGAACTAAACTCAGAAACTGTTCTGTAAACATGCTCGCTTGGGTCCGCAAGTTCTAATTTAGAATCGCTAGATCTTCGTGGAGTTTCACCAGAACTTCTAGCCCGATTAGACGAATATATCTCTTTCACCATAAAATTGAATTAATTTACTCTATTTAAAAATTGCTATTTTAGTTTGCATAGCAATTAAAAACATACAAATCTCTCTAAATTCATGAAAGCATATGTAGTAAATATCTCCTCAATAAATAATGAAGATAAAACCTCTATTCAATTATTCGGCAGACTTGAAAATGGTAAATCATTCGCAGCAGTCATTCCATTTACCCCCTATTTCTACATAAGAGAACAAGACTTATCAAAGGTAAAAAATGTCCTAGAAAATGCAGAAGTAGATAAAACAAAGTTTGTAAATAAACAGCATGAATGTGTGTTAAAAATTAGCCATCCAAATAAAACCGAATTAACTAAACTAATAAAAGAAGTTCATCAGAAGGAGATCAATACGTATGAAGCGGATTTAAGCCCTGCAATGCGTTATATAATTGATAACGACCTTTACAGCACCATAGAAATAACAGGAGAAACAGAACCAGCAGAACTTGTAGATGTTGTTTTTAAAAATCCATCTATAAACCCTGCAGAAGCAAATATTCCTATAAAGGTTTTGTCAATAGACATTGAAACAAGCAAAGTTGGAGGAGATCTATTTTGTATAGGATTATACAGTCACAATTACGAAAAAACATTCATAAAAAGCAATGAGCCAGTTAAAAATGCAATAAGTTGTAAAACTGAAAGTGAGGTTTTAAGCAAGTTCAGAGACGAAGTCATAAAATTCGACCCGGACATAATAACTGGCTGGCATGTGATAGACTTTGACTTAAATTACTTAAAAAAGAAATTTGAAGAGCATAACATCCCATTCAATATTGGAAGAACAAATGAAAATGTTAGAATAAAAATAGAAAATAATTTTTTCAGAAATTCGACAATAAATATTCCAGGCAGGCAAGTTTTAGACGGCTTAAACCTAATCAAAGACCCATTCATACAGGAAGCTCCATCGATAAAAAGCAAAGAATTCGAGTCATATTCATTAGAAAACGTTTCCCAAGAAATGCTGGGTGAAGGAAAAATAATAAAGGGCAAAGACCGCCATGATGAAATAGAAAAGTTATATAATAAAGATAAAAACAAGCTAGTCGAATATAACATTCAAGACTGTAAGCTAGCATACAAACTACTCATTCAAACAAAAATACTGGATTTAGCAATTGAAAGATCTTCTTTAACAGGTCTGCCCTTAAACAGGCTTACAGGTTCAATAGTTGCATTTGATTCTTTATACATAAGGGAAGCTAGAAAGAGGGGAATAGTTTCTCCAACCCTTCATTATAAACAAAAAGAAGAAAGAATCAAAGGTGGTTACGTCATGGAACCAAAGCCCGGAATATATCACAACGTCTTGGTTTTAGACTTCAAATCTCTATATCCCTCCATAATTAAAACTTTTAATATAGACCCCATATCTATGCTTGAAAATAAAGAAAAGGGTGCAATCGAGACGCCAAATAAAGTTTATTTCAAAAACGAAGAAGGAATACTCCCGCAGATAATTGAAAAGCTCCACAATGAAAGAGAAAAAGCTAAAAAAGAATCAAGGGAGTTATCAAGCTACGCGATAAAAGTAATTATGAATTCGCTGTTCGGCGTTTTAGCGTCGCCAAATTGCAGATATTTCAGCCTAGATTTGGCAAATGCAATAACCCATTCAGGGCAAGAAATAATTCAGTTGACTGCAAAAAAAATTGAAGAAAGAAACCTAAAAGTTATATATATGGACACAGATTCCACTTTCATAAAAACAGAAAAAGAAAAAAAAGAAGCAAAGCAGTTAGGAGAAGAACTTCAAAAATACATAAACAATTTTTACGAAAATTACATTAAAGAAAAATACAACAGAAAGTCATATTTAGAATTAGAATTCAAAAAATATTACAGCGCATTCATGCTTCCAAAAATAAGAAACGCCAAAATAGAAGCAGGCTCAAAAAAAAGATACGCAGGATTAGCAGAAAATAACGGAAAAGAATCCTTGGAGATAACTGGACTAGAAGCAATCCGGGGCGACTGGACAGAAGCGGCTAAAGATTTCCAAATCGAATTATTAACAAAAGTATTTCACAAAGAAGACCCAATTCAATTCATAAAAGACTACATCAAAAAAATAAGAGATGGAAAAATAAATCCTAAATTAATCTATAGAAAATCAATAAGAAAAGACTTAAAAGAATATACTAAAATAACTCCACCTCATGTAAAAGCCGCACGTCTCCTAGACCACATGGAATCAAATCTTGTAGAATATTACATCACCGAAAACGGACCAGAGCCAATACAAAAGTTAAAACACAAAATAGATTATGAACATTACATAGAAAAGCAAATAACTCCGATAGCAGACACGATTCTCAGCTTTTTTAACACTTCGGTAGATAAAATAACAAATGGCTCAAAACAAAAAACTCTTTTCTAAAAAGATTACCTAAGATTGCTTGCAATCCTAAAAGAAGTAGAATCTCTCTCAATAAGACGAGTCCTAAGAGCCCTTATAATTAGAATAATAAGGATAACTATCATCGCAGACACCACTGCAATAATCAACCAGTATACGACACTCCTCACCTGTATCTTTGAACCTCCACTAGCCGCAGAGCCGGGATTATTCGAAGAGCCAGTTAAATTAAATCCAGGACCGGCATTACCGCTGCCATGACTAATATTGGAGTTATTCGAATTAATAATAGGCCCGCCTCCGCCTCCACCACCGCCTCCTCCGCCACCAGGACTAGAAGGAGGATTATTAACAACTCTAAAGTTCACAGAATCATCTAACCTGGTTCCATTTATAGTGCCATAAGCGGTAAAGGTATAATTCCCAATAGAAAGCTCATCTTGAGTATAAGTAAATTGCCTGTTATTAGTCGTATTCATTGTAGTATTAGTCTCGCCGCCATCAAGACTAAAATTAACTGCCCCATTCAAATTCAAAGAAACATCAAATGTAACTGGAAATGCAGATAATGTATATCTTTCACCCGAACCAGGTTCATTAATCTCTATAGTAGGGGTAATATCTACAACCCTGAAATTAACCGAATCGCTCAAGCGAGTCCCGTTAGTAAGGTTAGCATAAGCGGTAAAGGTATAATTCCCAATAGCCAACAAACTTTGGTTATAATTAAACAATCTGCTATCCGTAGTGTTCATCGTAGTATTAGTTACTCCATTATTCAAACTAAACTTAACTGTTCCATTTATGCTCAAATTAACATCAAATACAACTGGAAAATCTAAAACAGTATACAAATCTCCTGAATCTGGCTCGTTTATAGACATAATTGAATTTAACGAATTATTGGGCGTATTTCCAATAGTTCCATTGCCTGCAGAATAATTGCCTATATCTATGGAATAATTAGTCCAAGAAGTAACATTAAAAATAACAGTTCCAGCACTAAGCGAAGTAAGATTTGTACAAAGATTGACAGGGCAAAGAGCACCATCACGAAGAATTGTTGAGTTTGTAATATTAGTCGGTAAGCCGTAAAAAGTTATAACCGCAGATTTATTTAAGCTAGAACGCAATATAGAATCAACAGAAGCATAATTAAATCCAAGTCTAACATCATTATTCAAATTGCTACCATTAACATTCATCAATTGCTGTGTAAAATTAATCCTGCTATTCCCAGAATTAACAAAAGTAACAAAGGTAGAGTTAATTTTATAAGAACCAAACGAATTATCGATAAGTTCTGCAAAACCCACATTATTGTCTGAAGAAGGGACAATCTCCAAACCATAGTAAGATGTGTTTGTATTAAAGACGTTATTGCGCTGCAGAACAACATTTCCATTATCTGGTAAATCTATAAGAACAGAGCTACCAGCAGAATTTGAGAGAGTATTATTAATAATTGTATTTCCTCCCCAAGACTCCCAAATCTTAATTGCATTAAAGAAATTACTGATGATATTCTGTCTAACTGTGCTGTAATTCACATTGGATAAGCCTATTCCAGACCCATAGCTTCCAACGCCGCTTATTATTGTATTCTGCTCGATTAAGCTGTAGTCAGAATTGCTCATTACCTGTATCCCTGCAGAGGTATTGGTTATCTGGTTTTGACCAACCCTCGTTTGCGGAGAAACTTCCAGACGTACAGCTACCACAGACCCATTGATATTATTAGAAACTACTGAAGAATTTCTTGCAGAGTTTAGATAAATTGCCGTAAAAGCAGAAGTAATGTTAACCCTCCTGACTGTGAGATTACTTCCAAAAGAGGCATACAAAGCAGCAGCGCCGTTAACATTGTTTCCACGGATTACATTTGATTGCCCATCAAAAGTAATATTGCTGCCGGTAATCTGGATACATGGAGAATTTGTAAATGTTAGACTTGCATTCAGCAAGTAATAAGCATTGTTCTGATTCAAAGTCCCGCAAGAACTCACATTAATTGCATTTGCAGGAACAGATAACATCACCTGGGGGATTTCAACATTAAATAGAAAAATCAAAATCAAAAAAGCGCTTATACAAACAATCAACAAAGGAATACTGTAATACAAAGGCACAACAGACAATCCAGAGGCTTCCCTATAACTCTTGTGTTTCATAAAATCCCAGCAATCCTCACTTTTTACACACGATAAGTTATTTTATAAACCTTCCTCGAGAAAAACCACAATTAAAAGTCCTCTAACTCTCACTTTCAAACAAAAAACAATTAAAAAATAAATAAAACTAACATTCTCGGCGCAGTTCGGCGCTTCGCGCCTCACACTTTACAGAGGCAATTATTTTAGCTAACATAATCCCCGCAATAATCAAAAAGTTTAAGTCACTCATGCCTTTAGACAACTATGCCCCTCTAAAAAAACATAAATTTCTGGTACCATTTATGCATGATTGTGCTATACTTAATATTAATTCCAATATTCATCATCTTTACACCTAATGATCTAAATTACAAATTTACCTACAATAATTTATTTATCCGCAATCCTAATCCTCAAAACATTCTTCCAAACAAAAAAGTAAGAAAGAAAAACACCAATAAAGAAAAAGACCGCCCCAACAACAGAAAAAATAAAATCATTATTTCCAATAGCATTTCCAGTTAAATTAGGAGCAGAAAAAAATAAAGCAATAATAAATGAACTCAAAATATGCTTCGCTTTTATCTTCCTCATAAGCCACCTAACAGGAAGAGAATAACCTGCAGTATCTCTATAAAGAGCACTCTTTTCGCTAGCCCTTTTATTTTCTCTAGATAATCTTCTTAATCTAAACCTAGAAGGGTCATCTGTCTCTAAATGATCTAAAGCTCTATCATAAAATTTCGCAGCCCTTCTATAATCATTTGAGGCTTTATCATAAGAACCGTTTTCAAAACTGCGCCTTGCACCATCTTCAAACCACTCTCCAATTATCATTAAGTTCTCCGGATCGTTAGGAGAAATTTTATCCGGTGCTCTATATTTTCCTGCTTTTCTATCTATCGTTAAAGTCATATCTCCAGTATCACTCCATCTCTCCCAACATTAATCACTTTTGTGCCTGCAATAGTATCTTCCATTCCAAAAGTCTCATGCATGTGCCCGTGCAAAAGCAAATCAGGCTTAAACTTCTTTAGAGCCTTTACAATTGAATCGCTTCCGCGAAATCCGACAGATTCAGATATTCCGCCGGCAGGATGCATGTGAGTTAACATCACTTTCTTTTCTATTCCTTTCAGCCCGGAATGAGCCTTCTCAAGAGTGCTGAATAATTCCTTCTCGCTTATTCCGGATCTGGGGCCAATTGCAGTGGAAGCACTTCCAGCTCCAAAAAACCCAACACCTTGATAAACCGCGCTATACCCATGAATATTGGTAACTCCATAAAGCTGAGCCAAAAAATCAACAGTAGCAAAAGAATCCCAGTTTCCAGGCAAAATAATAACTTTCTGCCCCCTATCTTTGAATGGCTTAATCAAATCTTTACTTTCCTTAAAGCCAGTCAAATCCCCGCAAAGTAAAACCAAATCAACTTTCTCCTCTTCTGCCCGCAAAGCAAGGCGCTTAGTGAGCTTGCTATCCCCATGCAAATCAGATGCAGCAAGTATTTTCATTCTTTTTCGCATGTTAAATGTAAAATCTAGGAGAATATAAATTATCCCACAGAGCAATATAACTGAAAGAATGACTAAAAACTAAAAAGAAGTGAAACAAAATAACTACTGTTAAAGATAACAAGCTAGTAGAAAAACTTAAAAGCAATATACTAGTTGGAATATAGAGATTACAAAGGATATATCGAAATGATTCAAAAACCAAAAGATAGCTTTGACGTATTTTTCCGTCGTAAACCGGCTTTGATGCTTGTAGCTTTAAAGAAATTAACGCGAGCGCGTTACGGCTCAATTCTAGCAAAAGAGGTTGACTGTACTTATAGCCACGCAGTAAAAATATTACAGATGCTTGAAAAACTAGAGCTAGTAGTCTTTGAAAAGAAAGGGAGAATAAAATTAATCAAATTAACAAAGAGGGGAGAAGAAGTAGCTACAAACATAGAAAACATCAAAAGGGTTATTTCTTAATTACCTTGGTTAAAGAAATTCTTAAGCAAATTCCGAATTTTCTAACAATATCTCGAGTTTTCCTTACTTTCGTTGTAGTATATCTTATTTTTATAAAGGCAAATATAACCTCAATAATAATTATCTTTGCTGTAGCTGCCATAACTGATTGGCTTGACGGCCAATTAGCCCGTAAGTTTAACTGGGTTAGTGAATTTGGAAGAAAGGCAGATATGATTGCAGATAGATTTTTATGGGTAGGCACAGCAGCAGCATTTGTAATATCCTTCGGAATATCCGGAACCCTAAAATGGTTTCATGCAATAGAGATTTTATTCATCATGTCAAGAGAAGTTATTGCAGCTCCTTTTGCTTTTGTTTATTTCATGTCAGGCAAAGCTTTGCCCCATACAACTAGAATAGCAAAAGCCACAACATTTATACAAGGATTTGCTCTTCCTTCTTTAATTCTAAGTGTCTATTACTATAAGTGGTCTTTCATCTCAATCCCTTTGTCAATAGCCTGCGCCATAGCAGGTTCTATCTCGGCAATGCAATATATAAAGCAAACAAACCCTGTAAAAAGGTTCAATAAAAAATAGTCAGAAGCAGTCATGTGTATTAACAAAAGTATCGAGCCCCTCAATATGCGAAATTCCCATTCTTCCCAAAATCCCCCTCAAAGAATTATCCAGCTTAACTCCCAAAGACTGCATTTCCTTGAAAATTAAAAAATACAGCTGTTTTCCTTTCTTGTCAAAATCAGTCAAGATGCATACAGAGTCCTTTCTGCCGATACGATGAATTATGTGTTCAATTCTCTCATGTAAAGAAACACCAACATGATGAATTTCATAAACTTTCTCAAAGCCAAGCGCATTTAAAGCGGCAGCATCTTTTTTGCCTTCTACTATGATCATGTATCCATAATATTTAGAAAAAACATTTTGCCACTCAAGGCTTATATCCATAAAATATAAAGTCAAACTTTCTTTAAATATAATCGTAGTGCGAAGAATACTAATATTAAAAACAAAGGTTTATTTTTTATTAAGCTTTCTAAAATAGTCTTGTAGTTTAGAATTTACTTTTTCAATTTCTTCTAAATTCTCTTTGGTGTTCATATTTTCTTTTGAGTATTCCATAATAGGTCTAACTGATTCAATCTTTTTACCAAAGTCTTTATCCATCCATTCATAACGTGGAAATAGCAAGACATGAAAGTGTGAAGAGTCTTCTTTTTGTATAATATATATTGTTTTGATACTTAATACTTCACGCAAAGCTGTACGTAAATTATATAAAAGTTCGATAAATTCTTTTCTTTCTCCACTAGAAATTTCATCTATGCTCTGAAAATGCTTCCAAGAGGATAAAATAATAAAACCAGGAATGGGATATTCAAAGTCATGAGCCACTCTAAAATTCTTTGTAACAGTAATAAAACCAAATGGGTCTTCTATTTCCTTATTGGTAATTGCACAAGCCAAGCACTTAAAAGATCCTTTTCTTCCAGTAATATCTATAATTTC
>CAYSGT010000005.1:0-836 GCA_964430805.1 Candidatus Woesearchaeota archaeon | reverse complement strand
GGCCGGTGCTCTACCAGGCTGAGCTACGAGGCCGTAGTCAGAAATAAATCTCTTCAAAACCAAAACAAAACTGGTTTTTTAAACATTAGCTATATGGCCCTTTAATTCGTTTGCTCTTTTTTAACCTTAAGAACTTGTATCTTTACAGCCTCTCTTGTTTGGTAAGCCACAGATACGGATTTAGCAAAATCGGTCTTAAGATAATTATCCAAGTCTTGTTTAGACTCAAATTCAAAAATTCCATGATAAATACCAGTTTTCTCGTCAATGGTCCAAGACTTCTTTATTAACCCAGGAACTGTCTTGAAATAACATTCTCTGTTTTTAGCTACTTTAAGAACCTCGCTTTCAGAAAGCTTGGATTTTATGGAAGTAATCAAGATATATTTCATAATTAAAGAATATTATCTATAAACTCTCCAAGTATGCACACATTTAAGGCACTTGTAAAATTTGGTTTCTGGCTCATCGCTTGAGCGGGTCTGCATTGTCCAGAAGTAAGCTTCTTTGTTTTTGCATTGCGGACATTTAATCTCCACAATAGGATAAGTAGTAAGATCAGACTCTTTGACAACCGCAATTCTATCAGGCACAGCCATCTTTTCAGACGCCTGGACTTTAAGTTTACCTTTATGTTTATGACCACACTTAGCACAAGCAGGGGCTTTATCCCCATCCATCATTAACATTCCGCCACATTTTAAACAAAATTCCATTTAATCCTCAAAGTTAGAACTCAATCTCTCAAAAGTATATTAATGTTTCGGTTCTCGAAACATTATGTAGTATCCCGAAATTATTGCACCCCTATCTTGAGCGTTATTTCTATGTAATCC
>CAYSGT010000004.1:27404-27915 GCA_964430805.1 Candidatus Woesearchaeota archaeon | reverse complement strand
CTTTAGACAATCTGGATATGTGTGTAATGGTGCACATAATGCGGTTTGTACTGCTGCTAATTCAACTGGTTGTTCTGGTACAGCATATGAAGATAGATGTGATGGAGCAAGTGCCCAATGCCCAGATACTAATAATGTTATCAATTATCCTGCTGCATGTGACGATACTCAATGTGTTGGAGCTAGTTGTAGCAATTCAACATTACAACCTCAGAGAACCTGTAGTGCTGGTATTTGCCAGACAAATAATGATTATAACTGTCCAAATAACTTAAATTGTCAAAGTGGAACTGCCTGTAAGTTAGATGCATCTTCTAGCTCTGATTGCAGAACTGGATATGATTATGATTCTTCGGATGATATTTGTTGGTTAAATCAAGGCACCTCTTATACTAGCTTGAATTACAGCAAAAATGGAAACTTAGTTAGTGGTTTTGGGTATACCTACGGCTATAATAAATTAAATCAACTAGTAAATGTTAGTTATGGTGGAGAGTTATTAGCCGAATAT
>CAYSGT010000004.1:25213-27394 GCA_964430805.1 Candidatus Woesearchaeota archaeon | reverse complement strand
AAAGAATAAAATCTGTCGAATATGAAAATGGTCAGTCAACTACAACTTACTACTTTGATAATTTTGTACAGGTAGTCAATGCTTCTGGAACATATAATGAGACATATTATTATTTCTATAATAAATTAATTGGTAAAAAGAGTAATACTGGGAATATTACTTATTATCATCCTGACGCTTTGGGAAGTACTTCGTTAATTACTAATTCTCAAGGAAATGAAGTTGACGAATTAAATTATGAGCCGTTTGGTGAGTTAACTGATCAAAGCGATGAAAGGTATACATTTACAGGTCAAGAGCAGGACTCTGAATCTGGTCTTCTTTATATGAAAGCAAGATACCAAAATCCAGATATGGCTCAGTTTATCCAACCTGATCCTGTAATACAAAATATCTACAACCCTCAAGATCTTAATAAGTATCAATATGCAAGAAATAATCCAGGGAAATATGTTGATGCATCAGGAGAATACGTTGAGACTGCAATCGATATTGCATTTATTGGATATGATATTCAACAGTTGAGAAGTGATCCGCATAGTATAACTAATTGGCTTTCTCTTGGAGGAGATGTTGCCGGAGCATTTTTACCTTTCATAACTGGGGTAGGTATTGGAGTAAGGGGAGGGGCTAAATTAATTGACCATGTTGATGATATCACTGATTTAACAAAGATTAGTAAATCTTCGCATCAACAAGCTGCTGTTGAGGCAGAACAGAAAGTTGCAAATTATTTAAGGCAAACAGGAAATGTCATAACTACTACTGATATTAATAAACAATTTGCAATACATGGTGTCAAGAATAAAGGAGAAATAGATATTTTATTAGAGAATGGAGACATAGTTGAAGTCAAAAATAGAGCCTCTGACTTTACCAGAACTGCTAAAAGACAATATGAAAAATACAAATATTTCCAGTCTCAAGCAGGAAAAGGAGATAAAATATATTTGTATTCTACTAAAAAATTAAATGATGGTTTGAGAAAGAGGCTTGAGAATATAGGTTATAGTGTGAGGGAATTATTATGAGCACAGAATATTTACTTAAAGTAAGAAGAAAGAATAAGTTAGATTTAGATAAATTATTTAACAAGCTAAATAAATCTGAGTTGAGAATAGGTCTTGATGAAGCATTATCTGATGGAAGATCAATTAAGAAAAGTTTAATAAATAAATGCGATGAAGTACATCTTACAGTGGTTCTTTCCGAATCAAATTCTTCATTTAATAAAGATGACTTTGAAATATTTTTCAGTATATATTCTGATAGAATAGAGGTAAGAGTTGAAGATTACTTATTCAGAGAAGGGTTCAATGACTCCTTCAGATCTTTTCTATTAGCACTAAATTACTCATTTAATGGTTCTAAGGCTGAGTTTTTTAATGATGATGATTTAATTGTTAATGGCAATTACAGTATTATTTTAATAGATAAAATAGGAGAGTTATTGAAGAAATGAAAAATCAAAAATTTAAGAGATTTGAAACTAAAAAGAAAATGCCATTTTCTCTTAAATTAATCTTTATTTGGATGGTCTTTATAGTAATAAGAGGTTTAGCAAAATTAACTAATCTTGGTAGACTAGAAGAAAACTATCTTCTTTTAGGAAAACCCATGGCAATAACTAATTATGTTATTGATTCTATCGTATTAGTTGCTTTTGTTATTTTAATTTGCCTATTTATATTAAAGAATAAAAACTTTTGGAAGTATTTTGTAGGGATTATTGTATTTATGATTACAGGAGTTTTAGTTGGATTTATTTATCTTCCTGGGACAATATCTCTTTTCCCATCTGAAGCGCAGAGTTTTGCATTAATTTCAACAATAATAATGCAAATACTTCTTCTCTTATTTTATACCTTACTGATCTTCATAGTTTACAGAAAAAGAGGTTACTTCCAACATGGTTAAATTAAGCATAGTTAGCTCCTTAGCAATATTATTCATTATCTTATTTACCATTTCTATGGTTTCTGCTGCTTATGATGCTTACAAGCCTTACCTTCATAACCCTCAAGTACCAAAGAGCCCTAATATCTTAATTCAAGGAAATTATGAAACTGACTTATTAACCGGAGAAGCCACATATTCATATCCTTTGGATTTATCTCCTGGCACTAATGGACTTAAACCAAGTGTATCTTTAGAATATAATAGTCATTCAACGGGTCAAAG
>CAYSGT010000004.1:13312-25203 GCA_964430805.1 Candidatus Woesearchaeota archaeon | reverse complement strand
CCAGGGATGTTAGGAACTGGTTGGTCAATGAATGAAAACTATATTATAAGAGATATCAATAAGACCATAGATACAATTCTCGATGATTCATTTAAATTAGTCTTGAATGGTAAAATGCATGATTTAGTGTATTCTCCTGCCGAGGCAAGATATCATACTAAAATAGAATCTTTTCTTCATATTAATTGGAGCTTAGGGGGTAATAACACTTATGGAGTGTACTGGACTGTTAAAGATAAAGATGGAGCTACTTACCGATTTGGATACCACGGATATTCAGATCTTATCTCTAACTTGGGAAGTTATACGGTTAGATGGAGCTTGGATCAGATAACAGATACCCATGGAAATAATATTTATTATACCTATGTTGAAAATCCAAATGCTAATGACTTAGGGGCAGTGTATCTTGATAAAATAGAGTACAATAATGATAAAATAAGGCTTATCGATTTTGTGTATGAATCAACTGACAGACCAGACGCTTGGACAGTATATTCTCAAGGAAATAAAATAAAAGAGACAAGAAGATTAAAAGAAGTTCAAGTATTAGCTTATAATGAACTAGTTAAGAAATATGTTTTGAATTATCAGACCCTGGATCTATCCAGTAGATCTTTTCTTTCATCCATTACTCTCTATGGAAAAGATAATTCTACTAGCCAGTCACCTGTAAAATTTGGATACCAAAATGTAACCATTAACTGGGATTTGGATGATTCCTATACAACCCCTATTCCTTTTGAAGCAACAGATGGATCTGATGACGGGGTGCGTTTTGTTGATTTGAACAGAGATGGTTTAATTGATCTGATTAAATCAAGGAATGGGGTAAGAAGTAGCTACATAAATAATGGAAATGGCTGGACTCAAAATAATAACTGGAATGTCCCCTTAGACTTTATTAATTCGGCAGGAAACGATACTGGTGCAAGATTTTTAGATGTAAATGCAGATGGCTTTCCAGACATAGTCTATGGCGATGGACATTCTAGAAGTAGTTACTTAAATACTGGAAGTGGATGGTCTTCAGATAACTCTAGTTGGTACTTACCTTCTCAAGCACATCCAATTAACTTAAGTGCAAATATGCTTGACGCAGGAGTTAGATTCTTAGAGCTTAATGGAGATAATCTTCCAGACATATTAGTTGCAACAAGCAAGTTAAATAAATCATGGATAAACACAGGAAATGGGTGGGTAGAAAATAATTCTTGGATAGTTCCTTCTGATGCTATTTTTGTTCTTAATCCAGGAGCAGGTTTTTCATCTGAAAGAGATAAAGGGGTGAGAGTAGAAGACATTAATAGTGATGGACTATCAGATTTAATAAAAGCAGAAGGGACTAACAGAAATGCTTGGTTAAATAACGGAACTGGTTGGGTAAGCGATTCTAGTTGGAATCTTCCTAGCGGGATGGAGTTTGTTGCTACAGGCAGTTCTAGTGATTTAGGTGTGAGATTTATAGATTTAAATGGAGACGGATTAGTAGATATTGCTAAAGCAATAACTACCTATCAAAGCAGTTGGTTAAATAACGGAACTGGTTGGATTCAAAATAATGAATGGAATGGACCAGACAGTGCTGCATTTTATTCTACTTACTTTGGCTCAAATCTTTTAGTTAGGATAGTTGATGTAAATGGTGATGGCCTTGCGGACTTCATTAACTCAGGTTATGCGATTTCAAAGACTTTTGTTAGTAGTACGGCTAAAGCTTACTTACTAATAAATGTTACAAATAATGTTGGAGGAACTAATAGTATTTCTTATATTTCTTCTACAAGATTTAATAATACAGGTTCAGATAGCATCCCAGATCTTGGATTTAATTTATGGTTGGTAAATAGAGATGTAGAAAATAATGGATTAAGCGGATTATCAAATATTTCGGCAGATAATCGTTATTACTATAAAGGTGGAAGTTATGATTATGCAGATAAAGAATTCAGAGGATTTTCATTAGTTGATGAAATAAAGCCTAATATTTCGATTATTAGACATTCCTTCCATCAGACGGATGGATTAAAGGGTAAAGAATTCAAAACTGAGATTCTTAATGATATTTCTAAACATTTTATGGTAAATGAATTCGAGTGGGGAGAAGCCCCACAGAATGGATATTATATAGTTAAATTGAATAGAGAGAAGAACCAATTATATGATGGATACTATACTGTTCCTAAAACTACTGAAACAGCTTATTACTACGATTCCTACAACAATCCTAATTTAATACATTCTTTAGGAGATAATTCTACACAAGGCGATGAAAAATATGAATACTTTGATTATGTTTTCAATACAACTGCTTGGATAGTAAATAAACAGAAGAGTTACAAGTTATACGGTGCTGACAATTCAACTCTCTTTACGGAAACAAGGAACTATTACGACTCTAAATCTTATGGGTCTTCTCCAACTAAAGGAGATCTTACTAAAGAAGAAATGTTAATTAGTGGAAGCGATTATGCCTCTAATCTTTACGAATATAATAGTTATGGAAATATGGTTAAAGAAACAGATCCAAACGGATATAATGTTAGTTATGATTATTATATTGTTGACTTAACGTATACATTCCCTAATAGAATCATAAACCAAAAGAATCAAACAGCTTATAGATTTTATGATTTAGGTACTGGAAATACTTTGTCCGAAATGGATATAAATGGATATCTTACCAATTATACTTACGATGTCTTTGGAAGATTACTAAAGATGGTGAAACCATATGATTCAATTAACAACCCAACTAAGAATTATAGTTATAGCTTAGATGGAATAGCTCCTGAAATAATCAAAGTGTCTCATAGAGAAGGTAATGGTACCACTGATACTTTTGACGAATATTATTCTTATGATGGTTTGGGTAATCTTATCCAAATAAAGAAAGAGGCTGAAAACTCTCAACAAATAGTTACTGATATATATCATGATGGTGATAAAAGAGTTATTAGACAATCAAACCCCTACTTTGTTTCTTCTAGTGATTCTTATTCAACTCCTCAAGGTATAGCTTCAACAGTTTATGACTACGATGCTCTTTCTCGTGTAATTAAAGTCACTAATCCCGATAATACTAAGAAAAACAATACATTCAATCATTGGAAGGTTACTTCTTTTGATGAAAATGGAAATAAAAAGATGTATTATACTGATGCTTATGAACAAGTTAAAAAAGTAATAGAATATGTCGGAAATAATTATTATACCACATCTTATGCTCACGATTCGGCAGGTAACTTAAAAGAAGTCAATGATTCATATGGACAAACTATTGCAAAATACTCTTATGACTTATTGGGAAGAAAAATACAAGAAAACAATTCAGATTTAGGCTTATGGACTTATGAATATGATAAATCTGGGAACTTGAAAAAACAAACAGATAATCTTGGTTCTAACACTACTCTTCAATATGATGGGCTTAATAGGCTAACTTTGAAAAATTCTTCGAATAACTTAATAAATTACTCCTATGATTTAACTTTAAATGGAACTCTATCTAGAATGTTTTCGACCAACCTAACTACAGACTATATTTATGATGCCAGATTAAGAAAGGTTCTTCAGAATCAAACAATTGATGGAAAGAGTCTCAAAAAAGCTTGGACTTATGACTCATTAGATAGAATTAAAACTGAGAGCATGCCTGATGGAGAGATTATAAGCTATAATTATAGCGCTAATGGTCAAATAAAAACATTAGGAAATGTTCTTAACAATGTGGCTTATAACTCCTTAAATAAACCTCTAAGTCTTGGTTATTCCAATGGACTTATTACTAATTTAACTTATGAATCTGAATCATTTAAAGTTACTAAACTAAAGACTGGCTCTAAGCAGGAAATAGACTATAGCTATGATTCTAAGAGAAACGTTATAGGTATTAGAGACGTTTTGGATAATGTCTACAGCGGATTCCTTTATGATAAATTAGATAGACTGGTCTTTTCTAATAAAACTAATACTGTAGCTTTGTTTAATTATACCTATGATGCAACTGGAAAGATCATTACTGTTTTAGGAGATAACGCTACTTACTACTATGGTTCAACCCCTCTTCATGCACCGAAGAGGATAGTTGCTTTAGCTTATTCACTTCCTACCGGTACTACAATTCTTCATCCAAATGGTGGAGAAGTATTTAATTTAAGTAATTTAATTACTATAAATTGGACCGCTGCAACTGATCAAGCAAATAACCAATTAACCTATGATTTGCAATATTCCAATGATTCAGTGACTTGGTATAATATAATTCAAAATTATGGAAATGAATATAGATTTAATGATACAACTACTCAAAAAACTCTTGTTTTCTCTGGAAATCAAAATAAGACCGTTTACTTGCGCATACCTAAGAAAGCCAAAGTAAATAGTGCAACTTTAAACGTTGCGGGACAAGGAACATTATGAGCCTATCTAAAAAATTAATTAAATTATTCTTAATATTCATTTTTGTAGTTTCTAATGTATCTGCCTTGACTTTTTTCAATAGAACTGCTTATTCAGATATTTATTCTTTTGAAAATGGCACTTTTCAATCAGATATTTATGCTCGTGAAATTAATCTGTTAAATAATAGCGGACAATATGATTCTTATGCCAATGTAACCTCATTATTGTCTGAAGAAGATTATTTTAAGTTAGTATGGAATAATAAGAGCATAACCTTTAGTTATTATGCTATTGACTCTCTTGGATCAAAAGAGTACTTTAGCGATAAAAGTACTGCAGAAAAAGGAGAAATAAACTTAACTTTATCCAAAAAAACACTGATTGGAGGTTATTACTATAATCATACTATGAATTCGGCACAAATATCTAAATTCGGGTACCAAATAGCTTCTTCTAACGTGTCTTCTTGCTATTCGGTAAATTACTCTTTAATTTGCGATAATCAACGATTTTCTTTCGATGAAGCAGTTTACATTCAGAATCTAACGGTTTTAGTCAATTCAACTAACGTGGAATTTGAAGGTTCAAATCTTAATTATATTGATCCATCAATTAACTTAAATTATTCTGGGCTTTCAGGAGTTGCAAACATTCAGGTTAATGAGAATACAGGAGCTTATTCTTATATATCCGGAAACTGTTTAGTCTACCCCTATGTATCTTCTCAAATGATGATAGGGTCGCGTATTACAAATGCTGGATCTGGAACTCCTTTCTCTCACTCAGGTTACTTTTCATTTCCTATAACTAGCTTAAGTTCTCAGTGGGCCATAACTAATACGATGTTTAACTTTAATTTTTGCGGAGGGGAGTCCGCATTTTCAAGCCTTAAACTTAACCCCCTAGACGAAGATGATCCACTAACTTGGTACCCCTCAACTCAAACAGAGTTCTCAAGCATATGGCAAAATATCCTAAACGGCCAAGACTATACGACTTATTACTATCCAGGGAGTGGGTGGAACTTTGTAAACCTTGGATCTTCTGCCAATTCCAATATGGAGTCTTATTTAGACTCTGGAGACACGAGGTTCTATTTAGGCATAGCCAATAGCACAAGTCATCTTCATAATGGATATGGAATAATTCTTTATACAGACTACTGGGGTTTAAGTAACGGTCCTTATTTAACTGTAACCTATATTGTACCAGATACTACTCCTCCTACGACTTCAATTAGCGCAACTTCCCCTCCTGAAGGACCAACTTACAGCTTTGGAACAAATACTACTTCTGAGGTAAATGTTATTCTTAGTTGCTCAGATAGTGCTACTGGAGGAGCTATTCCAAGTGGGTGCGCAGTTACAAGGTATTGTCTTGATACTACTAATTCTTGTACGCCTTCAGCTAATTATGTCTCTCCATTTAATATTTCATCTAAAGGAATAAGTTACATAAGATATCGATCTAATGATACTGCAGGTAATTTGGAATCTATTAACAGTCGACAATTAATCCTTTTAAACACCCCTTCTAATATTAGTATTTATGTGGGAAATGGTTTGGCTTACAATCAAACTGGTAAATTCTTAACTACAGAAAATATAGAATTTAGTGAAGAATTAAATGGTGCCCTATATTCTTGTACTGCCGACTCTGATGGATATTGCACTATTCCCTTGACAATTCATTCTGATAGTTCTGGACAAATAGCTTTGAATGATTTAGATATAAACTTTAATATTACGGAATATGTTTGGAATGCAGCTTCATTGGTTAATGGATTATACAAAGCTAGAATTAGGTCATATAATGGACAAACTTACGGCTCGTGGGATGCTAGCGATAATTATTTTGGAATAGGTTTGAATCCATTAAGATTAGTTAATTTATCTGTAGTTTATCAAAATTCCACTCAAAGAATATTTAAATTTATAGCTGAAAACCTTTTTGCTACATCATTAAACAATTTAACTTGGCAGCTAAATGTTGGCTCTTCTAACATAAGTTCTCAATTAAATTCTAATTTGAGCAATGGTGAAAATATGTTGGTCCATGTATTCTACAATTATTCTTCCTCTGGAAACTATACTATTAGAGCAACTGCTAGTAGTGGGCAATATAACTATAATAGCACAATAAACATAACTGTTTAAATGTTGTACTTTAAATATGGTAAAATTTAGGAGTCTTATGAAGAAAAAGAAAATCCATTTACTGTTAGTTTCTGTCACAACTTAGTGGTCGACAACTATTATAAACCTGTTTTTGTACTTATTTTAGTACATAAACATTAAACTAACGCATGCCCTGAAAAGTCGCAAGATGGTATCAGCTTCGGCCGGCGCATATTCATGGAATCGAACATCCAAAGATGAGCAAGTCATCTTTGGCCCTTCAACTCTTCGAGGTTGAAGGATTCCCGACCGGCGCATTTATTTTATTAGGTTTAATGAATGCAAGTCTTAAAACCTCAAGCTCGTTGCTAGAACATGCTTCAAAAATTAAACAGTAGCATATGTTCAGGTTTTGAGTCTTACGAGAAAATCGTACAACTGAAATTGGTCTCTTCGGATGGTAAGAAATATGAAATTGACTGCGTTAATGCTGAGATTATTAGTGTAAGCTTAAGAAAAGATTGAAAGAATAATGAAATGAGGCGGTTACAAATTGTAACCAGTTCAAAATGAAGTTCAGATGGTAAGAAATGAAACTGTGACAAATTCTCACACTTTGAAATTGCTTGCCTTAGATAGTAACATGAGGATTGTAGTTAAATAGAATCATTTAAATATTCATATATTTATATATGAAAAGGTGTATAAATATGTATGAAGATAAATATAAGAACCCTTCATTGAGCAGCTCTGGAGATTTGAGCAACTTTCTTAATCTTATTGCTGCGCTAAATGAGCCGCTCGAATTATTTGCAATAGGCGGGACGGCTATGGTTTTAAAAAACATAAAGGAATCTACAAAAGATATTGACTTTTTAACAACAGAGAAATATGAAAAAATTAATAGAATGTTTAAATTAGCAGGATTAAAAGAAGAAAGCTCCGATAAAGTTTGCAATATATGGAGATTAGACAGCTTGAGAATAGATATTTTTTATGATGGCTTCATTATGGGAATACCCTTTCCAGAGGATTGGAAAAAGCTTTCTGAGAAGATAAAAGAAATCGGAAAAATAAGGCTTTACATCCTTAATTGGTATGATTTAATTATTACAAAAATATCAAGATCTGAAAAAAGAGACATAGAAGATATAATTGCAATAATAAACAGTCAGAAACTGAATTTTGATTTTTTGAGAAGAAGATACTATTCATTAGCAGAGACTTCATTAATCTCTGATTTTGACTATAAATTCAAGCATTTGGAGGCCGAATATGATAAGCGCAAGACTAATTAAGGCTCTTGAAAACAAAGGATTTTCTCTTGATTTTCCAGGTTATAATTCACCAGAAGAGATAATACTAGAGATTTTACAAGAAAATAACCCAAGACTTAATCTAAGCATTACTCTTTTTTTGACGGACAAAATCAACTATGGGAAAATAATTGAAAATATTGACAATATCAGAAAAAGAGAATTTAACAAGATAATTCTTATTTCTGAAAAAATATATAAAAATGGAGGTATTGATAGTAAGATTCATGAGTTAATTAAGGAAAATAAAATAAAAGCCCAGTTTTCAAAGCAAGAATTTGAAAATTATTACAGGTCATTTAAAGAAAACCAAATTAAGTCAGCTGAAAAGACTCAAAAAATAATTGAAAAGCAATCTAAATTAAGACTAAACTTGGACTTAAACAAGAGTCTTACTACTTTATTTTCTCCTGCAAAAATAAGAATAATGAGTAAGATTTTCAATCATGAGAAGCTTACAAATACGGAGCTTAAATATTATTATAGGTCTATTTCAAATATAAATAAAGCGATATTAAATCAATCAATTCAAGATTACGCTAGAATTATAGAAATTAGCAAGAAATTTGCTGATAAAGTTTAATCCTTGAAAAGTGGCTAGGTTATCTTCCTTCACACCACTCGCAACTTTTTTTAGGACAATCTTCTTTCAATAGCTTTATTGCTCTCTTGAACAAATTCTCTGCATTTGTAATACTTGTTTTAACCTTTCTTAATTCATTATGAAATACAACTTCTCCAGTCTCCAAGACTTCAGAAGGAGAATAAAACAGTAAGAAACCGTAGTCTTCTGTTTCATACCCCATTTTTCTTAAAAGAAAATTGTAAATATCTAATTGATGTTGGTTAGCTTCATGGGCATCTTCTTTTGCTGGAGAGCCCTTAGTCTTATAATCAAGCACAATTAACTTCTTGCCTTTAACAAGAATATTATCTAATCCTCCATGAAGAATATTTCCATCTTTATCCTCAAACCATAAACCCTTTCTAGAATATCTCCATTCAGCCAAGAGTTTCTCATTATCAAAAAGTTTCATATTTTCACAATGATTGTGATTACACAACTCAGGAGGTAACAAGCTCTTTCTCATAAATTTATCAAAATGGACTTTAAGCACTCTGTCCATTCCATTGGGTAGTTGGGGAAACGGTCCAGTTGGCCGCTTCCAGACTTTGTGTTGAGCCAGCCAGAAGCAGCGAAGGCATTCTTTCATGAGGTTAAGGGATGAGGGAGAGAGTTTGAAGGTCATATAAGTAGATAGAGAGAGGAGTTAAAAAAGGCTTGTAGAAGTGGAGAAAGTTTAATTAATTCTGAAACGAAAACAATAAAAGTATGATTATTGTGCAATTTTATGATGATAATCGATGAAATTAAAAAAGAACTTGACAATAGTGTTAGTTCATTTAAAGTAAGAGGAGAAATATCTGGAGCCCTTTGGGCAGAGGTAAGCATCACAGATAATACTGGAAACCCTATTTGGATAGGAACTCCTTTAGATAATGCTAAATTTAGGGCTCAGAGTTTATCTTCAGGAGCAATCATAACTGAAGGAACTTATAGAATAGATAACTCTCACATGGGAGAATTACATCAACACATAAATAACAAAATCTGTCCAGTATCTAGCGAAGTAAAAACATTAAGTTCAGCCTTACTCATGTTGTTGGGAAGTGAATATTGGAAATTAGGGACACAGAATTAAAAAAAGGGCGAATTCGCGCCACAATACAAATTTTTATTGGTTCGCTGTTTAGTTATCTTATTAACCAACCTGCTTGAAGAACTACTCCTATAAAGAGAAGCCAACCTGCACCATCTATTCCAGATAGATATCCTATTCCTCCAAGAGCTATAGCTATTGCAGGAGGGCTCTTTGCAATAATTTGCGTAAATGTCATATTCGTGTGAACCTCCTTTCAACTATAATTTCATACAGCTGAGGCAAGGTATTTAAAGAAGAAAATCCCGTAATCTCTATGGTTGGAGAGGTGGTTTTATTCCTTACATAAAAGCTTCTAGCTGTATGAAATTCATTTTTTCTGTAATATTTTATTCTATTTATATTCATTAAATTTGGTAGAAGACAGAGGCGATAACCTACTGTCACCAACCTCTTTGATTTGACCCAGCCTTAACTTATATTTATTTTTTTATATTCTGCAGAATATACATCGACAAAAAAGTTCGGTTAAGTCTATTTTTTATCCAAATTTATTCCAATAATCTTTCTTTAGTTTTATGGGTCTTAAAACAGCTAGATAATAAGATAACGCTATGAACAAGATAGAGACAGCAGACGAGATAAATATATTAGTAGTCGTCTTTAAACTTCCAAAAACTAACAAAGCAATAGTAACAATGGAACCTGAAACTATTCCTGAATAAACTCCTATCTGATAACCCTCATACTCTTTGAAAGTTTGACTCTTTATTCTTAGATAAAGGCTTGACTCATTATTACTCATTTCTTCCTCAGCCTAATCTCTCCCTTACTCCCCTTTGCCTCTAATTCATCGCCCTCTTTGAACCCGGATTCTTCAATTATATTATCTGGAATGACCAAAACATACTTGTGATAACCTCTCTTGTAATCTGTTTTTTGCTTCTGTAATTTCATAAAACTAACTTGTCAAATTACTATTTAATATTATCGGGTACCTTACTACTTTGAAGTTGCATTTCAGGTACCCAAAGATATATAAACATCGGGTACCTGATTATTACATGGCTTTCAGAGAATGCTTTGGTTTAGGTTTCTTCGCTTGGGGAATAATATTCATCTGGATACAGATTATATCTGATTACTTTTCCAGTAGAGATAAAGATATAAACAAGAAGGAAGAAAAAGAATGATGGTGAAAAAGAGAGTGCCTTCATTAGTTAAGTGGGCTGGTGGAAAGAAACAACTCTTAGAACAATTTGAGAGCATTTTTCCGAAAAAGATAGAAAGATATTTTGAACCCTTTGTAGGAGGTGGAAGTGTGGCTTTTTACTTATTAAAAAATCGTCAAGAAATAAAAAAAGCATATTTATCTGATATTAATAATGAGCTAATCATCACATACAACGTTGTAAAAAATAATGTTGAGGAATTGATTAAATTTCTAAAAGAACATAAATTAAATCACAACAAAGAATTCTATTATAAAATGCGTGAAAAGAATATAAATGAATTAACTCAAATAGAAGTTGCAGCCAGATTTATTTACTTAAACAAAACTTGCTTCAATGGATTATATCGAGTTAATTCTAAAGGTTTATTTAATGTACCTATGGGGAGTTATAAAAATCCTGAAATATGTAATGAACAGGACTTAAGAGAAATATCTCAACTTCTGCAAAAAGATGATTTGATAAATGTTCAATTTCATGAAGCAGTTAAAGATGCCAAGAAAGGAGATTTTATTTATTTTGATCCACCTTATCATCCATTAAAAAAACAAAGTTTTACGACCTATACCAAAGATAAATTTTTGGAAAAAGAACAAGAAAAGTTAGCCGAAGTATTCAAGGAATTGGACAAAAAAGGCTGTAATGTGATGTTAAGCAATAGCGATACAGAGTTTATAAAAAATCTTTACAAAGATTACGATATAAGATATGTTAAGGCTAATAGGATGATAAATTCAGATGCTTCAAAAAGAGGAGCAATAAATGAACTAGTTATTACAAATTATTAATTAGCTTATTAATCCTAGTTCTCTTAGTTTCTTTATTCTTTCTTCATGCTCTTCAGAAGTTACTTCTTCTTTTATCTCTTTTTTTTGATTAGATTTTTCTCTCTGTTTGTTAATAGCATTCCAATTTTGAGCAACAGCTTTTTTACCTCTACTCATTATAGCCATGAGCAAAACTATAATTTATTACTTTTAAAATTATCTCCTACCAATTTGTGTAGCCTTGCTTACAATAACAAAAATCTCTTTTTCTTGTATTAGAGCATCCATTAACTCTCTGAAAACCCTTGCGGGTTTTTCAGGAGGCATATTTTTTTCCATCTTAATCATTAATTCAATCAAATGCCCTATAAACTCAACTTTGCATTCTCCATAT
>CAYSGT010000004.1:0-13302 GCA_964430805.1 Candidatus Woesearchaeota archaeon | reverse complement strand
TATCGAGTTCTTGAAATGGTTTTAGCTTTTCAGAAGTCGTTTCTTTCAAAATACAGGCTCTTCTATCTTCTTTGCTTTTGAATCCTTCAACCCTATCATACATACTTCTAAGATATTTCATAAATTCAAGTGTAAGCTCTTTGTTACGCTCTTTTTTTATTAGCAAGTCAATAACCCAATGAATATGTTTGGGTGTCCTTAACCTCTTACCTTCCTCTTGATACTTAATTAAAATGTCATGATCAGGGTTATGTCCTCTACTCCCTTCAAAAACCCCTATTTTTACACCATACTCTGTATCTATTTCCCTAACTGCAAGGTGTTCCTTGCCTTCTTTCTTATATCTCATGAAAAAGCAACAATTTTAAGATATTTAAAATAATCTATCAAGCTTTTTCATCTTCAATCCAGCTCCACCACTTACCATTCCCTATAATGATATGGTCTAAGACCTTTATGTTGAGGAGGTCTCCGGCATTTATGAGTTTCTTGGTGACTTCTAGATCTTCATCGCTTGGATGTGGGTCGCCACTGGGGTGGTTGTGGATGAGGATTATCTTCGAGGCTGCTGACTTTATTGCAGGTCTGAAAACTTCTCTGGGTTCAAGGATTGCTGCATCTAGGACTCCTTTAGAGATGAGATGTTCTCCTAAGATGTGGTTCTTTGTGCTTAGGGTGATTATGTAGAAATGCTCTTGTTTTTCATCTTTGAGTGTGTCGTGAAAGAGATTGAATACATCTTTTGCATTTGTGATTCTCTTTAATGGTCTTTTTGATTGAGCATGTCTTTTGCCTAATTCTGCCATGGCTAAAAGCTGCATGGCTTTACTCTGTCCTATTCCTTTGATTTTTTGAAGTTCTTCTAGAGAACACTCAAATAGTTTGTCTAATCCATATTCATTAATCAGTTTATTAGACATATCTATAACATTCTCATTTTTTGTTCCTGTTCTTAGAATTATGGCCATAAGCTCGCTATCGCTTAGTGACTGCGGACCAAGGGAAACGAATCTTTCTCTTGGGCGGTTTTGCTTGGGGATGTCAAGGATTTTCATTACATACTAGATAGTTAAAACACATATTTATATATTTGAGGGGTTATTTACTTGTGATGAGTGGAGGTTGTTTGCTATTGTTTTTTACCCATAAATTAAATTTAAAAACTCATAAAATCCAGGAATAGTATGAAACAACTACAAGAAAAGAGCTACCAGTATTTCATGAATACAGATATTAGCCAATATAGCGGAGAGTGGATAGCTGTATGCGGAGATAAAATAGTTGCTCATGGCCACAATTTAAAAGAAGTAGTTGAGGAAGCAAAAAAGAATAGTCTGGGCAATAAATTTCTTTTAGCAAGAGTTCCGAGCGAAGAAACAATGATTTTCTAAAATGACTTTAACATTTAAGTATAAAAGAGTTAAACGTGCAAATAATACGGAAGTTAAGTCTCCATCTATTCCAGTATCTTTACAAGGCAAAGGGAGTAAATTTGAATTTATAGCATTGCTTGATTCAGGAGCAGACGTTTCTGCAATACCTAAGGATGTTGCAGATTTATTAGGTCTTGATTTAAGCGGGAAGAAAGAAGAGACAAGAGGAATAGGTGGAATAGTTCAAGCAGTTTCATCAAAAATGAATTTGGAAATTGGGAAACCTCACGAAATATGTTCAATGATATTGCCTGTAAAAGTTATATTGGATGGAATGGATAAAGAAATACCAGTTATCATTGGCAGGAGTGGATTCTTTGATTATTTTACAATAACATTTAATCAGAAAAAAGAAACAATATCTCTAAAAAAGAATGTTTGATCTTCCTATAGCTCTAACTTCTTCATTTCTTCATTAATTACAGCTTGGATTTCTTCTACATGGAATACTACATCAGGATATTTAGAAGATAATACTTTTTTTACATCTTTTACTGCTTCTTGTCTAATATGGTCTTTATCCCGCTGATTCCAATTATATTTTTCATAAGCATTTTCAGTTTGACTTCTATATTCTGCTGCTTCTGCCTCTAAAAATGGCTTAGATTCCGGTCTATTGGTGTGCTTTGCTACAATTTCATGAACTGCTGTATTAGCTAATAGCACGACTACTGATTTAATATCTCTATTTTTCCCCATTTTGGATTAGTTCTTAGTTCTGCTGCCAAGTAATTAGACATTACTCTTATATAATTTAGAACTAATTTTTTTTCAATTCTAGAAGCCTTATCCTCTTTCAGTCTAGAAGCTAAATCTCTACCCAACATATTAATGACACTGTTATTTAACTCATAATTATCTACCTTTCTATTCATTAATAGTATGACAAGCATAATATTTCTAATAGCATAATATATTTCATTACCTGTAGAATAAGCGTCAACAATATCACTCCAGTCTAATTTCATTCTTAAGTCCCAGCTTGACAATTCTATTTTATTAGGTATTTTTATTTTTCCATATATGATTTTCGAGTCTTTTAGCTGATAAATTAGGGACGGACTTGAAGGATATTGGTTTATGATTGATTCTTCTGCATATATTTGAATATCTAAATTAAGTCCTTCTTTTTTTGCTAAATCTTGTATTTTCCATATTAATCTTCTTTTTTCCATTTTGTTTTCAGTTAATACTTTCTTAGTTGCCACTATTACATCAATATCATTATATTCTTTGTAATTTGTTTGGATTGCTGAGCCGCACAGAATTATTGACTGCACGCCTTCTATGTTGTTTAGAATTAATTTTTTTATCTTTTCTTCAATGCTCTTTGCCTTCTGGTTATATTCCAGTTTATTCAAAAGAAGATCTGCATTTATCTTTTTTATCTCATCAAGTTTTGGCCTTATAGATTTACTTAAGATATTTGATTCGTTCTGAGTCAGACTAAGACCTTTCATTTTCTTATTGATTATTTCATTTTCTCTTTGGGTTAATATTTGAGCCATATAATACTTTAAAGTATTAAGTGATATTTAAAGGTTTGGCTTATTTCTTGCTAATTCTCCTTTATGCTTAGTTCCCTTAAACCATGCGAACATATCTTTTCTTAGCTTGGCCATTCTACCATCAGGATGCAAGAAAATAACTCCTTCAACAAATCCTAACTTTCTTCCCTCCTCTCCATGTACCATTGAGGCATAAAGGGGAATTAAATCTTTTTCAAACCAGTTGGATATTATCTGAAAGTCTTTTGGATATTTCCCCCAACTCTTATATTTTAGATGTTTTTGCGCAAATGTAGAAAATGGTATCCATAAATGTTCTTTTAACTTGTATGGATTGCCATTTACTTTTGGTCCTAGTAATTCTCCAAAATGCTGTCCATCAATAAGAAACTCCATGTAACCTCGTTCGTAACTATTCAATACGCCTTCGATAAGCCACTTCTTGCCTTTGTTGAAGAATGGAATCCTCTCAGTTCTATTCCAAACAGAAGTTATTATTCCATCTTGTATAAGAATAGAAACGTTCGTCCCATCTAATTTTTCAATTGCAATCACTTTCTCATCAGTAAAAACCCATTCATAACCTGGATTTATCTTAGGAGTTACTATATAAGATCCATATTCTCCCATTGTCATCTCTCTAACAAATGGGCATTCTATTTTTGGAAAATCTTTAATTTTTAATGGTTCCATTTTGAGATTTGATGATTATGAAACGGCTACATTTCTGCAGCCGCCATAGATAATATATTGGATATTATCCAAATTTAATGCAGCAACATGGCTTTGCATTTTTTCTCCATTTTAGAGCTCAGGCACATGGCCATTTTTGTTTTTTTAGAGCGCATGATTATTAGTTAGTTGGAGAATTTTTGCTAATTTCTTCAATTCTCTCCAGAGCCTTATCAATGGCTTTTATTTTATCTTTAATATCTTCAACTTTAGCCATTTTTCTATCAACTGCATTATTACTTCCGATTTCAGCTTTTTCTATTTCTCTTTGCTTTATTCTGCGCTTTTTTTCAGTATCTTGTTCTAAGTCACTTTCCCAGTCATCTAACTCTTTTTTAAGGTGTTCAATCAACTGTTTTTTCTTTTTGACCTCTTCGTCTAGTTCACTTCCTTCAGAGATAAGCTCAAGCTTTTTCTGCGTTAACCTTTCTACAATACTATATCTTGATTGGCTTTCAGTCATAAAATATAATAACCTATAAAACTTATATATTTAGGATGTACTTTTTAGCACCCTTAAGAACGTGCTCTCTTTTTTCCATCTAAATGGACAATTATGCATTTTCTGTTTTTTTCATCTTCTACTAAATAACAATAAAGATCTTCACCTTTTTGCAGGCAATTGCCTTCCGCAACAAGCTTGTTTATTGAGATGCTGTATGTTGCTTTCTTTAACATAATTCTGCTTTTCCAGCCAATACCTAGATCTTTATATTTCATCATTATATTAGGCGCCTCACTTATAAAAACCTTTCGGCGCCTCAAAGTTTATATAACTTGAATACATTTTAGATTTATGAAACTACAAAAAAGATTTTTAAGAAAGCACAAAGATAAGGATTATTACAAATATATGGTGAACATTCCTCCAATGAAGATTAAAGAGGCTGGTCTTGAGGAAGGAGATGAGTTAGCTATTGATGTAAAATATGGTAAGTTAATTTTTAAGAAAAAGAGAAAAAAGGATTAGTTTATATCTTTATTTTGATTTTAATAGTTACTTTCTAAATGACTTACGAATTCCATAAGTAATGTTATAGATAGGAACATCTTTAGTAATTAATAAATGATAGATTAATGGAATAAGGCCTTTACTAAATTCTACATATTTTTTCCAAGATTGTGAAAAGTCAGTGTTTTGAAAATCAGACTTTAATTTTAACCTTTCTTTTTGACTTGGATAGAGGCTATGGCCTGTATGGTATCTACTAAGCACTAAACGGTTATTGTCAAGATATGCATTTAGTTCTTCTGTTGAGAAAATAAATGGTTTATCATCGCGTTCATCAAGTAAGGCTATGAAATATTCAAAGGTATTCACAAACGAAGAAAAGAATTTTCCCGGAACAAAATGATCTTGGATAATAAATAATCCTCTGGGAACTAAAACTCTAAAGACTTCTCTAAAAGCTTTTTTCCAGTCATTTTGTGAGAGGTTGTTGAAACCATACCTACAAACAATAAGATTAACTGAAGAAGAAGCAATACTCTTCATGTTCCTTACATCTAAATACAATTTTTGAGATCCAATTACTTCAGATTCTATATTGTTAAGCATCTTACTTGCAAAATCTCCATAAATTAGTTTTGGATTTTTACCTAGACTCTTAAGGTAATGATATGTTAAGTTGCCTACTATTCCGGTTCCGCACATTATATCTAGAATAACTCCTTCTTTTGGAAAAACAAAATCTTCTGTTTTTATAGACCATTTAAGACCAAGACGTTTACGTTCACTTTCTAAAAAACTAAAAAACTCTTTTCCTTTTTTATTGGGGAAGTTTTTCTTAAGTGAAGTAAGCATACTCATGCGTTCTTTGTATATTGAAGAGGAATTTAATTCATTATCTAGAATATGGATTAGATCTTTAGCCGACCTTTCATCTCTAAATGCACTCCATGCTTTAAGATAATTTGGGTTACGAATATCAAATTGAGTAGGCATGGGAGAATACGAGCTTTGCTCTTTTATAACCCTTGTTACAAAGTTATATTAATGCCTGTTTTTTACCTAACTTATGCAGAGCAAACGCAACGTTTTCCTTTGGACGCTTTATGATTTTGCTAATTCTCTTGTTTCTATAGTCTTTTTTCTATATTTTGCACAGTGGATCGTAATTGAAAAAGGGATTGCAGATATTTGGTTTAACTTGAGTTTTACTGTTTCTGCCATTCTTTTACTTTTTACGGCTCCGCTTGGGGGGATTCTACTTGATAAGTTTTTAAGGAGAATTACTGGAATAAGATATACTACTATACTTACAGCTATTCTTTATGGGATTTGTGCTTTTTTGACTTTGATTGATAAGCCAATAGCTGCACTTGTATTTTTTACAATAGGGGCATATTTTTATCTCCTTTCTTTCACATTTTATACGCCCTTACTTAATGATATTTCGAGGCCTGAGAAAAGAGGTTTTGTATCTGGATTAGGGATATGCGCCAATTACTTTGGTCAGATTGCGGGGCTTTTGATTGTTTTGCCTTTGTCTACTGGGAGCTTAAGCTTTTTTGGAGCTAACCCTCGGGCTGAAACACTTTTGCCATCGGTTATAATTTTCTTCCTTCTTTCTCTTCCAATGCTTATTTTCTTTAAAGAAGCAAAGAGGCCAAAGGAGAAATTAATGCTTGGGGCAAGATGGAAAGAGATGATACGCGAGACTAAGACTTTAATGTTAAATTATAGCGTCTTTATGTTTATTATAGCTTATTTCTTGTTTAATGATGCCATAGTCACTGCTGCAAACAACTTTTCTATATTTTTAGAGCAAGTCTGGGGAGTTGATGACACTATCAAAACTTATATCATGCTTGGTATATTGATTACTTCAGCTATTGGAGGAGCATTATCTGGTCTAATTGCTGATCGTTTTGGACATAAGAGAACATTAATGTTTATTCTTTGCGGATGGGTTATAATTTTACCTGCTATAGGACTCACTACTAACTTTACTTTGTTTGTTATTTTTACAACTATTATGGGCCTTTGGTTTGGTTCTAATTGGACTGTTTCTAGATCAGTTATGAGCTACTTAGCTCCAAAAGGAAAACATAATCTTACTTTTGCCTATTTTGGAGTTGCAGAAAGAGCTTCATCTTTAGTTGGACCTATTGTTTGGGGGCTGATTGTAACGAATATGGTTTCTATTGGGGTATTTAGGTATAGGTTAGCGGTTGTTGCAGTTACTTTGTTTATTGTTATCGGATTATTTTTCCTTTGGAAAGTTAAGGATGATAGAAAGAGGGTAAAATAGGAAATTGATTAATTTTTTATAAAATTATTTATATTCTCTTTTTAGCTTTTCTATTCTTTCCTTGACTTCTTCTAAGCGTTTTTCGCCAAAATAGTAAATAAAGACTCTTTCATCAGTTTGGTCAGTTGCGATTATTTTTAAACCATCTAAAGCAGTCATTAATCTTTTAACTATAAAATCTGGATTTGACCTGAAATGATATTGTTCTTCTATGGCTCCTTTTGGATCTCTACTTATTGGCTTAGCATATTCTGGCCCAATATGGACTCCTGTTGCATTTATATCTAGACGGTGCACTCTTTCTTGGTAAACATCAATTCTTGTCAGATCAGGATGGGGTTGGCGTGGTTCGGGTAAACCTAGGGCTACATGTTTTGTAGTTGGAGGATCTATGCCTCTTCTAATCGGTTTTGTTTGAGGTTTCATATTGCTTTTGGTGATTGATGTATTTATTAACGTTTTTATAAAAGACTTGCTGCCAGAATATAAATTATTATACCAATTATAAGATAAATTACTGCAGTTTTTCTTAGAGATGCTTTTGTTTTTATTATTTTTCTTGTTAGATTAATCATAGGTGCAGGAAACAAGAGAAGAACTAAGCATTTTATTATTACTAAAACTCCTATGGTTTTGAGAACTAATTCAACTGTCATGTTATTTGTATGATTTTGTGGTTTAAAAACGTTTATTAACGTTTTTTACTATGCTTGATTGAGATGGTGGAGAAAAATGATACGGGTTCTAGTGAGACTCTAGAATCTGAATATTTGAAACATTCCAAAGAACACGCTCTTCGAATGAGCATGAAGGAAGGGTGCACTCAAAGCATTGGGGTAAACATGTCCTCTGGGTTTTTGACTCCGCTTCTTCTTGCTATTGGAGGGAATAGTTTTCATGTCGGATTATTGACCTCTCTTAATGGCTTGGCTGATCCTGCCGGGGAGATTGTCGGAAGTAAGATGATGGAGAAACATTCTCGTAAAAAGCTTTGGATGCACGCTAAAATGTGGATCGTATTGCTTCAGCTTCCTGTGCTTGCTTTACTTTATTTTTACTTTAATGGCTGGTTGCTGCCAAGTCTACCTTGGATAATGCTGCTTTTATGGGGAGTACTTATACCGTTTATTTATGGTGCTGGGTATGTGTCATGGCTCTCGTGGCTTGGTGATTTGGTGGCTGGTGAACGTAAAGGGAAATTCTTTGCTTCTAGAAATAGGATAACCGGAATTGTTGGACTTGCTTCTTTTCTGTTTGCAGGATTTTTGCTTGACTTATTTAAGACTAGAGGATATGTTTTATTGGGTTTTGCAATACTATTCACGTTTGCAATAATCTTTAGGGTTGCCTCTGCATATTATACTAACAAAATATTCAATCCTTACTTTAGGGTAAAGAAACAATCCTATTTTTCTTTTATTTCTTTTATTAAGAGATATGATAATTATGGAAAGTTTGCCGTTTTTCAAGCTTTCTTCTTTTTTGCGATGATGTTATCTGCTCCTTTTTTTGCAGTTAAGATGCTTGATGATTTGCATTTTGGATACATAGCCTACACAATAGTTTCGCTTAGCTCTACAGTGTTTTATTTGTTGTTTGCACCTTTGGCTGGTAAGATTTCTGACAGATATGGCAATTTGAAATTAATTTATTTTGGAGCTTTACTTTTCCCTATCGTACCTTTACTTTGGGTCTTTTTAGAAAGCCCCATAAGTTTGATATTTGTTCCAGGATTAGTTTCTGGTCTTGCCAATGCTGCTTTTATTATGGGAGCTACAAACTTTTCCTACAATGTAACTTCGCCCCAAAAAAGAGGTTTTTGTTTTGCATATATTGCATTACTGGTTGGATTAGGAACGCTACTTGGAAGCTCTATCGGTGGATGGATTGTAGAGTATTTGCCTATTAGCTTTATTAGCCCAATTTCATTTGACTTCATATTGTCTGCAACTTTAATGATATTAATTTCACTTTATTTCCTGCCTAAATTAAGAGAAGACAAGAAAGAATTTTCTGATGGGCTGCATCTTGAGGCAACTAAAGTTGGCGGCATTGGGCACGGCCATGCATTAATGAAATTTCGCCAACTATCTCATTGGCAGCCCCATTTGTTAAATAAGGCTGGAAAGAAGTGAACACATATCTCCTTAAAAAATAACTTTTTGTAAAACTTTATTGTAAAAATGTCTGTTGGAGTATATGGTGCGTGGTTTGTTGGTGGAGCTACCTTCAGGAAATACAAAATTTGGTGATTCTCAAGGCCAATAATCAATTTCTTTTTATGCGAACATTTTAAAAGCTTGAATGTGCTTAGAATTCTAATGTTTTCAAGTAAAAAGTGTCAGAGATGTGAAGGTAAGCTAAAAGAAGAGTATAGTTTTTGCCCTTATTGTAAATTAGATTTACGCAATCCTGAAGCAGATATGCGAGAGTTTGGAATGCTCGGAAAGAACGACGCGGTATTTGGGGCGCCTCTACTTGGTGGAGGAGGAACTGGAATAAGTGATTCAGTTGTTAATTCTATATTTACTAATGTAATGAAGATGATGGAAAAACAGCTTAGCCATCTTGGGGCTGAAAAAACAGATTTTGGAGATTCTAAACCTGAAATCAGCATGCTGCCTAATGGGATCCAGATTAAAATAGGGCCTCATATGCATAGGCCTTCTAAGGCCCAGGAACGCAAGCCAAGAGTTATTAGTGAAGACCAGCGCGAGAGAATGACTAAGCTTCCACGCAGTGAAGCTAAAACTGAAATTCGCAGATTGAGCGATAGTGTTGTTTATGAGTTGGCTACTCCTGGAGTTGATAAAGTAGATGATATTTTTGTTTCTAAAGTTGAGTCTGGATATGAAGTTAAGGCAGTTGGAAGCAAGAAGGTTTATTTTAACAGTTTACAGATAAATTTGCCATTGAAGAAGTATTCTATAAAAGATAATTTTTTGACCCTTGAATTTGGACTGGAATGAATTTTTTTTATGAAACTGCTATTAACTTCTAATGGGTTATGCAATGATTCTTTGAGAAATGCTCTTAAGAAGATGGTTGATCAAAGAAAGATTTGCATCGCTTTTATTCCTACTGCTGCTAGTGCACAAAATGATGACAAGAAATGGCTTATTGAGGATTTATTTAATTGTAAAAAATTAGGTGTTGTAGACATTGTTGACATTTCTGCTGTTGCAAAAGATAATTGGCTCCCTAGATTAAAAAGAGCTAATGTAATTGTTGTTGGAGGAGGGGATACAGTTTATCTTATGGAATGGATTGTTAAATCTGGTTTAGATAAAGAATTGCTTCATTTGTTAAAAGAAAGAGTGTATGTTGGAATAAGCGCCGGAAGTATTGTCACTGGTAAAAATATTTCTAGTTCCTCCACTTTTTTATTTGAAAGTGATAGAAAAAATGCTCCTTTAGGATTAGGATATACTGATTTTTATGTAAGACCTCACTTCAACTCTCCTGATTTTCCGAAGATGATTGATTCTAATCTTAAGAAGGTCTCAAAAGAACTTGGTGGAGGTCTTTATGCAATCGACGATAACTCTGCTGTGCAGTTTGTTGATGGAAAAATAACTGTTGTTTCTGAAGGGGAATGGAAGAAGTATTAAATCTTTAATTCTTTTTTTTCTCTTGCTTTCTGTTAAGTAATAACCTTACTCTCTTGCTGTGGGCTTTCTCGTTCTGATGAACTGTGAAGCTCCTCGCTGCGGAGTAAGTTTATGCGGGGATTAGGATCCAGAAATACAACTTTCTTAAAAAGAAAGTTCTATGAGTCAAAGAATTATTATATGATGTCGATAGTTTCTCACACAAACCACACCCTTTAGGGTGTGTTCGAAACTTCGATCATCCAAAAATCGAGCACCAATTCAAACCACACACTTTAGTGTGTGGTGGTGCATCGATTTTTTGATTTGTTTACAAATTTTTTTTAGCAAAGCTACAAAATAATCCCAACATGACTTTCAGCCATGAAATGCGGGGATTAGGATTCGAACCTAAGAAGGCACTAAGCCACTAGAGCCTAAATCTAGCCCGTTTGACCGCTCCGGCATCCCCGCCCTTATTGTTTAATAAATGGATGGTCTTTAAAGGTTTTGATTTAACTTAGTTTACTTTTTTCCGTATTTGTCTTGATACCTCTTCTGAGCTTCTTCTACATCTTTATAGGCTGCATCTTTGCCTAAGATTTCCATGACTTTGCATTTCTTGCCTTGGAGTTCTTTGTATGTTTCAAAGAAGTGTTTTAATTCTGCTATTGTGTGCTTAGGAATGTCACCGACGTCTTTGATTTCCTCGTACCTTGGGTCTGAATCATATACTGCTATAAGTTTGTCGTCTTTTTCTTCTCCGTCAAACATTCTGAGTACTCCTATAATTTTAGCACTTACTAAAGTCATTGGATAGACTGGTCTTTGGGTTAGGATGATGATGTCTATAGGGTCAGAATCGTACCAAAGGGTTTGAGGCAAGAATCCATAATCTCCAGGGTAGTGGACTGCACTGTAGAGAAACCGATCTAGTCTGAGCATTCCAGTTTCTTTATCCATCTCAAATTTATGCTTGGAGTCTTTTGGAATTTCGATTATTGCGTTAACTACTTGTGGAGATTTTTCTCCAGCTTGAATATTGTGCCAAGGATTAAAGTGAATCATCTTATTTTTTGTGGAAGAATAAATAGAAAAAGTGTGTTTAAAAATGTGACTATTTTGTTCGAAAAACTTACTTTTATAAACCCCAAAAATGTTCTGTTCTTGATCGTGTAGCTCAGTCTGGTAGAGCATTGCTCTGATAAAGGCAAAATCGCAGATTTTGAATAATCTGAAATGTTTTGCATTTCAGAGCGGCAAGGGTCCCAGGTTCGAATCCTGGCACGATCATTTTACAGTATATTGGTAAAGGATTTGAACATCCTGTTTAACAAACTATATCTCCAGAACAAATTCCCCATTGACCGTTCATACGATGGCATGTTGAATCTGGAGAGCATTCGAGGTCATTTTGGCATAATCTTGCATTTGAAGTTGTGCATCCAAAGCCAGATAACGAATCTCTTGTTGTTGCGTTAAAGGCGTCTACTCTTGAATATGTTTGATTTGTTAAATTGTCTGTTATTATTTTACCTGTGAGAACTAATATTGCTTTAATTTCTTGAGGCGTTAGAAGAGGATTTCTTTGTAACATTAATGCAATTGTTCCTGTGACGTGAGGCACTGCAAATGATGTGCCATAACTTCCTCCAAAGCCTCCTTGCATTTGAGTTGAAGTTATTACTGCTCCAGGAGCCATTAAAGTTAAGAATGGAGCTCTATTTGAAAAGCAAGTTACTTTGTCTGCATAATTTGCAGTATCTGTGCAACCAAATGCAGTTAATGAACTACCATTTGCGTCATAAGTTGCTCCAACTGAAATGACATAGGGAGAAACAGCAGGATAAGATATTCCAATTAATGAGCCATCATTGCCTGATGATGCAACAATTGTAATATTGTTGTTATATGCACTTGCTAAGGATGGTTCATAAGACATTGGGTTTGTGGTTGGATTATATATTCCCCCTATGGTACCAAGGCTCATTGAAATTATAGAAATATTGTACATATTTTTATTTGTAATACACCAATCAATTCCTGCGGCTATGGTGCTTAAATATCCTGTTGCACCTGAATTTAATACTTTTACTGCAACTATCTTAGAGCCTGGAGATGCGCCTCTTGCTGCTGCGTGTGTTGATGCAATTACCCCAGCAACCCTTGTTCCATGACCATTATCATCTAATGGAAAAGGGTCGTTATTTACAAAGTCATATCCTCCCAGGTATGAATTTGAAAGATATATGTTGCTATAATTCATTCCAGAATCAACTAAACATGTTACAATATTTGTTCCAGTTATGTTGAGGGTGCTTTCTAATAAATTCGCTCTGATTAAGGGTCTGCTTTGTTGTAAATGTGCTTCAACAGGTTTATCTAAAACTATGTAATTAACTCTTTTGTCTTTTGTTAATTGTTTGAATGTTTTGTAATCCGTCTTTCCCGCGAAACCATTCGAGGACTCATAAATATATTTTGTTTCAAAGTTTTTTAGATTGTCTATTGCTTCTTCTGGAGCTCCTTCTTTGAGCCATACTAAAACATCTACTTTATCATTTTTATCGAAGTCTTCTCGCACTTCTTTCAGATTAATGTTTTTTTGATTTTCATTAATCTCAAACAGAGTGTTTGAGTTATATTGTATTTCTTTATTTATTGAGTCTTCTTTAGCTAAAACACTAAATGTCAGTAAAATTGCAATAATTGTAAAAAGTATCAATGTTGTTTTTTTAGATGTTTGATTTTTGTTCATAGTAACTCGTTTTTGGCGTAAATTTGA
>CAYSGT010000003.1:13808-30034 GCA_964430805.1 Candidatus Woesearchaeota archaeon | reverse complement strand
TATTTTTGTATTCCCTGCAAAATTAATCATTTGTCCTTTATTTTTACAGTTCAATATTATTTTGTCAATAAGGTGTCTTTGATCCTTTAATCCGGTAAATATGACTTTTAATTCTCTTTCTTCATATAAATAATCTGCAATAGCTGCATATTTTTCATTCTGCCAAACTCTGGGCGGGCTCTTTTTTCCAACAGGACCAAAACCTGGATGAATAACTGCATAACCTTTAGCATATGGCTTGCTCATAAGACCATTTGCACTTTTTTCATTGCTTTTAGAGATGTAAACTTCTGTTTTAAGATTTGAGGGTTTCTCTATCCCTATCTTTTTTACAATTCCAAAGCTATAATCTAAAGAGTGTGTAATTATTGTCGGAAACGTTCTTCTTGTATAAAGGAATACTGGAAATCTTTTGATTCGGCTAAATCCTCCAATTCTATATTTGATTCCGGCCTTATGGCAAATCAAAGCATTTTTGAATGATGCCTGAAAGATTACACTCAAATCGTACTTTTCTTTTTTTAGTTTGCCTGCCAAATCTTTAAAGTCATCCGAATAAAAGATAATTTTGTTAACATTGGGATTATCTTTAAACAGCTCGGCCATGCTTTCTTTAACTAAAATGTCTACTTTACAATTAAGCTGTTCTCTTAACTGTCGGACTATTGGAGAGATCATAACCAATTCCCCTATTGCCCCAGTATGGAATATCAATACTTTTTTTATCTTTTCTTTTTTAATAACCTTAAATTTAGAAAAGTCAAAAATAAGCCAAAAAAGATAATCAAGAAAGAGAAATGGGTATCTTACCCTGTATCCGAGAAGCCTCTCATTAATCCTCATTTTAAATCAAAATAAGCCTTCTATAAAAATCTAATGGCAAAAATCATGATGGGAATGCGTACAACAATACTTAAAAGAATAAAGGGACAATTAGAGATATGATAAACCCTAAAGCAATTCCGTTTAAGGAAATTGAGAAGATTGTTTCTGATTACCGTGTCAATAATCCTGGAAAAAAAGTAGTTACTACAAACGGAGCTTTCGATATTATGCATGCTGGGCACGCTAAATCTCTTGCGCTTGCAAAATCTTTTGGGGATTTATTAGTTGTTGGCTTAAACTCAGATTCTTCAATAAAAAAATATAAGTCTCCTGATAGACCAATAATATCCCAAGATGAAAGAGCAATAATGCTTGCAGCGCTACAAGCCGTTGACTATGTGACTATATTTGAAGAAACAGATCCAATAAAATTCTTAGAGGCCGTAAAGCCGGATATACATGTTAAATCAAAATCAGGGTACAAAGGTATTGAAGGCCCTACAGTAGAAAGATACGGCAAGGTTATTCTAATTGAAGATGTAGCTGGAATATCTACAACAGATATTATAAATAGAATTCTTGAAATAGAAAATGCTCATGGAAAAAACAATTAAGAAAATCGCTTTTTTTACAGTGGGTTTTGCATTCAATAGACTTGTTAGGATGAGGTTTTATGAGAAGACATTTCCAAAGCATGTTCAAATTTACCTTATTACTACAGATAAATACGAAGCGAGGGACAGTAGCATGCCCCAACAAGAGTACGATCTTTCCAGAACCAAGATAGTTAAGATTCATTACGACTGGAGATTAATCTCAAATATACGAAGATTCTGCAAAGATAACAAAATAGATAGACTGATGAACTTGGGGTTTCATACCTCTGTTCCTTTCTTATTTTTAGCAAGGGCTCTAACAAAAACAGATTTTTGCATAAACGTCTTGGTCGATATATTCAAGCAACATTATCTTGCAAATAAGTTATACGACAAAGTAAGGGACTTTTTTGCGCTTGCAATGCTGTTTTTGCTTGTTAGGCCATCAAAAAAGGTGTATTTTACAGACCCCCTAAATGCTTCTAGGGCTCCAAAGTTCTTTATTGCAAATAGTAGAAAATTTGTTTTTCTTGCAGCGCCTGTGGATACTAAACTTTTTATGCCAAAAGATAAGAATGCTGCAAGAAAAAAACTAAAATTTGGAGTAGGAGACAAACTTATACTCTACGTCGGGAGAGCCAACTACTTGCGCTGTTCAGACATATTGCATAGGCTAGTAGAGAAGAATAAGAATTGGAAGTTTATCCTTATTGGGCCGATAGTTGACCCCAAAATTAAAAAACTACAAACCAAGAATTTAGTAAATATTGAGAAATTATCTCAAGAACAATTGGTAGATTATTACGCTGCAGCGGACTTTGTCTTCTGTTTAAACAGGGGCGGAGGAGGCATAGGACTTTCGTCTGAAGAGGCTATGGCTTGTGGCAAGCCAATAGTAATTTCCAAGCAGTTCAAGGTGGACGAATGTGTTGGAGTTTACCAAATAGACATAGATTATGCTCAAGCACAGGGGGCAATAGAAGATTATTTTAGGCTACCCATTAAAAATAAAGAAGATCTCTCAAAAGAGGTGAGAAAATATGTCTATGAAAGATATTCTTTTGATGCATGGAAAGCAGATTACCTAAAAGCGTACCTAACTTGATGCTTCTAAATGCGCGATTGATTTTTAAACTCATTTATCTGTTTGAATAGATGCAATTTGATAAGCAGAAATTTAAGAATATTGAGAGGGCAGGTTATCTAATAACTTTTATCATTTTTTCAGCGGTATTATATTTTATTCTTTCTTTTTTTGAAAAAATACCGGCTGATTGGACCTATTTGTATGTTTTAGGTTTATCAATTGGCATAGTCTTATTATCTAAATGCCTAAAGAGATTACTGAAATGAATGGATTAAAAATAATTCGCGGAGAATTTCACAAAGGACAGAAAGCATTTGGAGATGATATCGCAAGAATCATTAATAGTGCACTTTTAACTATTGTTTACTTTTTGGGTGTTGGAACCAGTTGGATTTTCGCTCGTTTTAGCAAAAAAGAGATTCTAGAGTTGAAGATGGACCTAAATGCAAAGACTTATTGGAAAGAGCTTAATTTAACAACAAAGCCCATAAAGGAGTATTACAGGCAATTTTAACATGTATATTTTAGGAATTAGTTGCTTTTACCATGATTCTGCTGCTACATTGGTAAAAGATGGCATGGTGGTAGCTGCTAGCCAAGAAGAAAGATTTAGCCGAAAAAAACACGATACTGGCTTTCCCACTCAGTCAGTTGAATACTGCCTAGCTAGCCAGGGCATAAAGATTAAGGATATTAACTACATAGCTTTCTATGAAAAACCTTTTCTTAAATTTGAAAGACTGCTTCACCAGCACATAGCAAGCTACCCAAAAAGCTACAAAGTATTTTTGTCAAACATGCCTTCATGGTTTAATGAAAAACTTAGAGTTATGAAAAACATTAAGAAAAAACTAAAGTATGAAGGAGATGTTTTATTTATTGAGCACCATTTAGCTCACGCTGCAAGCTCATTTTTACCAAGCCCTTATCAAAAAGCTGCGATTGTAACCGCAGATGGGGTTGGTGAATGGACAACCACTGCTTATGGTATAGGAGATAAGAATAAAATTACACTTCTTAAAGAAATACAATTTCCTACTTCAATAGGCTTACTTTATTCTACAATTACTGCTTATTTAGGTTTCAGCGTAAATAACTCCGAGTACAAAGTTATGGGGCTCGCCGCTTATGGAAATATGGATCCTAAAACAAACCATTATTATGAAAAGCTTATGTCAATTATAGACGTAAAAAAGGATGGAAGTTATAGGTTTAATATGGATTATTTTGATTACTCTTTTAAAAATCGTATGCCTTCTAAAAGACTATGTGGTCTACTTGGAGGACCAATTAGACAAGCTGAGGGCGAGCTGACTAAGAGGCATAATGATATTGCGGCCGCTGTTCAACTAGTAACGGAGGAGCTAATGACGAATATACTTAATCATGTTCAAGAGGAGACAAAATGCGATTCTGTCGTCCTATCTGGCGGCGTCGCATTAAATAGTGTTTACAACGGAAAAATTCTCAGTAAAACTAAGTTTAAGCGAGTTTGGATACAACCTGACCCTGGAGATGGGGGCACTAGTATGGGAGCTGCGCTTTATGCTTACAACTGTATATTAGATAATAAAAGAAATTATATTTTGGCAGATGCTTATCTTGGACCAGAATACAAAAATGAAGAAATAAAGAAATTTTTGGAGGAGAATAAAATAAAATACACAGAATTTTCAACAGACGACGAACTAATAAAAAAAACAGCCAGCTTAATATTTAATAATAATGTGGTTGGATGGTTTCAGAAAAGAATGGAATGGGGTCCGCGCGCTTTGGGAGCTAGAAGCATACTATCTAATCCAACTAACCGTCAAATGCAGGAGATACTTAACCTAAAAGTCAAACATCGAGAAAAATTCAGACCTTTTGCGCCGGTTGTATGCGCGGATGATGCATTAAAATATTTTGAGTGTGATGACCCCCTTCCCGAAATAACTGATTTTATGTTGATGGTTTACCCTATTCGCGAAAAATGGAGGCAAAAAATACCTGCTGTGACTCATAGAGATGGCTCTGGCAGACTTCAAACAGTAAAAAGACCTCAACACCCAATGTACTATGATTTGATAAAATCCTTTGGCAGGCTTTCAGGCGTGCCAATCCTCATAAATACCTCTTTTAACATCAGAGGAGAACCTATAGTCTGCAGTCCTTTAGACGCTTACCGTTGTATGATGGGAACAGGCATAGATTACCTTTCTATCGGTAGATTTATTGTTTCTAGGCAAGATAATCTCAAAGACGCTTGGGATAGCGAAAAATTAGCTAAGGATTAAGCTTAAAAATAAGGCGTTTGTATAAATAATATGTCTAATAACAAATCTTTAATTGGAGAAGCTTGGGACTTTCTTAAGGTTAGAAAAAAATGGTGGCTGCTGCCAATAATCCTGCTCCTTGTATTGGTCGGAGCATTAATTATCTTTGGGCAGAGCTCTGCGCTAAGTCCATTCATTTACGCACTTGGTTAAAGCAAAATCACAAAACTCTGATGAGTTTGTTAGCTGTTTTGGGATTACAGTAAAAATATCCTTATTTTTTCTGGAGAGAATTTTGTAAACTTCAACAATTTTCTTGTACAGTTGATAATCTACAAGATTCTAATCAGATATAAAAATTGGAGATTTCAACTGGTATTAATAAACAATTAATCTTTTAAAACAGGCATCATATCAATTATCATGGTTTTAGTAAAGATATTGGGACTAGTTGATTTAGTTGCCTCTATAATGCTACTAGGCATGGTATTCTCGCTGAATATTCCTTTTCAGCTAGTAGTCTTTATAGGAGGAATACTAGTGTTGAAGGGCATGTTTATAATAAGTGGAAACATTTTCAGCGGAATAGATTTAATTGCGGCTATTGTTTTATTTATAGGCATATTTTTTACACCTTACTCTGTTCTTTTATGGATTTTCAGTTTAGTCTTAATGGCTAAAGGAGCTGCAAGCTTTCTATGACTATTTTTAATTGCAGGTGAGATATGATCTGAAATGTAATGGTAGAAAAGCCCATATAATTTTATTTTTCCCTTCCCTTAGCAGGAAAATTATCTCTTTTTAATTGACTTCTTTTTTATTTTCAAACTTATATTCCTTATAATCCATTTTAAACCACCATTGTTCTAAGTTTCTTTATTAGAAAGAATTCTCTTGAATCCAAAACGTCGTGTCTAACCATCCAGATTAAGTCAAGAATAGAGTGCAGAACCATTCCAATAAAAATAAAAAATAACGGAGAGAATAAAAGAGCTATAATTCCCACAAATAAGTGTGACTCTATAGTATGAAACAGATGAAAATCTCCTTTTTCACAAATGCCGAACTCTGCTTTTTGTGCCAGCAAATTTTCACGGGAGTTATAGCCATGATTGATAGCTGCGAGAGGATTCCATTTTTTGTGAATGAATGCTGCAAATAAATAATGATCGAAATCAATGAAAACAGATGCAAACCAGATTAAAAAAATAGATATGTACGTTGTATCTGGGGAGATTATCTTAAAAATAAAACAAAAGACAATTCCCCATAAAACATGCCAGCGTGGAAGCATAAAATTATTTATCCCCTATTTTACTGATTATATCTGCGAAAGCAGGCCTGGTTATTAATATTCCGACAGTTACTCCTATTATAGTTGTTAAAGCAAATCCTTTCAACATTCCTGCGCCTGTCCAAAATAGGGGCAACATAGAAGCAACATTTGTTGCGAAAGATCCCAAAATGATAAAGAAAGCTAGCTTTATCCTTTCTCTGAAATAAATTTCTTTTTCGTCTTTTTTAGATGCATCTAACAGCAATATTTGATCCCCTACCCCTGTTCCTATCCCTGCAATTATTCCTGCGATGCCTGGCGCATCTAAATTCCAGCCAAGCAAAGACGCAATTCCTAGGGTGATAAAGGCTTCTGAAAACATAGTTAGAATAACTGCTAAAGAGAGGTTTATTCTTCTATATCTGGCAAATATAATTATTGAGACAACTATGAAAACTGCAATTCCCAAGACGATTAATCCCTTGGTGAATTCTTTTCCTAATGCTGGAGAAATTGTATCTATTTTTATTATTTGAAGTTTATATGGAAGACTTCCAGTGATTAAAACGGTCTGTAATGTGTGCATTGAAGCGCGCGCATCTGCCACAGCTGCGTCTGGGGTTGAACCGACTCCGGAACCCTGAATAGAGATTTGAGAGGCAACTTGACCTTTTAGGCCTGTACTGATTCTTAATTCCTCAACAACTTTGCCGTCAAGGATTAAAGTAAGATTCTCAGATAGATATTGCCCTCCGGATTCTGGATCTACCGGAATTGTCTTAGTAATATCTGCGTGGCGTTGCGCTGCATCTGGGCTAAGAGTTATTGTAAATGTAAACCTGCTCATATAATTTCCGTCTGAAATCAACTCTGCAGGATAAACGGCAGACTGGGTTGCATCATTTCTGAAAACATGAGTAATATCTTTATCTCCTCCTGTAAAAACGGTCTTATTTCCGACTTTTGCTTCAAACTTTCCCTGCTCACCGATTAAGGACTTAAGATTTTGCGGTGTTGCTCCAGCAACTTCTATCAAGATGTATTTGCCACCCGTAAGATCGCTAACTGGTCTAATTATAATATCTCTTAACCCAAATGTGTTAAGTCTTTGACTGGTAACATCTACTAAATCCTGTAGTTCTTCTTGTGAAAGTGTAACGTTCTCCGCAACGATAATTGCTCTTGCTCCCCCACTTAGATCAAGGCCTGTTTTGAGATTTGTTCTTGGCAACTCGCCCACAGTCATATTTAATGAATTCGCTAAAAAAATAAATTCGTCTTTTGAAGTTACGATATCTAGACGCACCTCTTGACCCTTGAATAAATCATTAACTACAGAGTTATAATCCTCTAAACTTTCAATTTTAGCCCCATTTATCTGGGCGATTATATCTCCTTGTTTGAGGCCCTGCAGTTGTGCCGGGCTATCTTGATCCAAACTCTTAATTAAGACGCCAGAATCGAAATTGGGGTGAATCATAAGCAAAGCAAGAACTAACATTACGATAAGAACCCATATGCGCCAAGTCATCTTCATTTTTTACGCTCCTCGTACCATTTTAGTATTGCAGCATTCAATAACCAAGTGTTAATGATATCTGCGCATAATCCAAAACTTAATATCAAGAAGATTTGCCTGAAAGAATCTGGAAGACCTGTGACAATGAAAAAAGCCGGCAGAAGTGCAATTAAAGCTGTGCAGGTGATGAATATTCCTGTCTTAAATGCCCCGAATATTCTTTGATTTACTCTTCCTTCATTTCTTTTTAAAACACGGCTTGTTAATAATATGTCTGTATCTACACTGTAGCCTATGAGCATTAGGAATGCTGCTATCCCTGCTGCTGAAAGCTTAATTCCTAAAATGTTTACTAGTGCTAAAGGCAGTATTATATTTCCTAAAACTGCAACAACTATTGCGATACTTCTTATTACTTTCTTAAATAAGAAGAATACTACTAAGCTTATCAAAACAAATGAAATTACTATTGCAATCATTAATTGGCGATAAAAACTTTCACTTAAACTTGACCCAGTAAATTCTATGCTTGAATTTGACTCGTCTAATTCAAATCCTAAAAATTCCTCGACTTTTTCCTTTATTAAGTCTGGTTGAGCGGTTGTATCAATTACTAAAGCAATTAATCTTGCGGAAGCAAGATCTCTTATTTCGCGAATGCTGAAATCGGAAAAGTCTTTTTGTAAAAACGTTTTAAGATCTTCTACAGAAACAGTTACGTTACTAATGGTAAGCGTTGTTCCTCCTGCAAGGCTTGAGTCCTTATAGATAAAATCTCCATTAATAGAGTTAAATCTGACCAGATAAACAAGTGAGAGGAGTATGAGGATTACAGGAATTAATAAAAGCAATTTGTATCTCTTATTATAAAAGGATTCAAATTTGCTAATTTGTTCTTGATGAGTTTGATTTTGTTCCATTTTTATTTATGCGTCGACTGGGGATCGAACCCAGATCATCTGCGTGGAAGGCAGACGCACTAACCATTATGCTATCGACGCTTTATATTCTTTCATAAATGACGGTTTTAAAGTTATTGTTTGCCTAAAACAAGTTAAATAAGCTTTAAGCAAGTTATTCATATGAAGAGCCAAGCAGCCATATGGGAAAAGTCATATGAAAATGGATTATTTTGGAAGAAAGAGGCTATAAAGATTAAAAAAATCATGAACAAAAAGTCTGTCCTGGAGCTTGGTGTTGGCAATGGAAAAACATTAAAATCCATTATTCAACAAGGACCTAGGCAAGTTGTTGCTATTGATATATCTGGAGAGGCAATAAAGATATTAAGTAGGATCATCAATGCGGATAAGATTAAATTTGTAAAATCAGACTTTCTTAAATTTGATACTAGCAGACGGTTTGATGTAATCGTTTGTTATTATTTTCTAAACAATTTTAAGAAAGAACAAAGAATTACCGTAGTCAAAAAAATAAAATCGATTCTTAATCCTAGAGGAGCAATCTTATTTGAGGATTTCGCAATTGGAGACTTTAGAGAAAATAAAGGCGTTAAGAGGATAGAAAAAAATACAATTAGGAAGCAAAACGGATTGATTTGCCATTTTTTTGAAAAGAAAGAAATATTTGATTTATTCAAAGATTTTAGAGATATAAAAATTGAAGAAAAAACTTTTAGTCCGATTAGGACAGATAAGACTATACAAAGAAAGATTCTGAATGCTATAGTAAAATAAACGCCCTCGCCAGGACTCGAACCTGGAACCTACGCCTTAGGAGGGAGTTGCGCTATCCAATTGCGCCACGAGGGCTTTTTGCATTTTAGCAAATTTGTAAGGATTTGACGAACCTATTTCATCCATCCACTTTTTTAATTGTTTGCTTCCTTTAATTTTTATTTCACAAATTGGGTATCTGTCTTTTCTATTCTGGACTTTAAATCCCTGTTGTAATAAAGTTTCCCTAATTTGATTAATTAAAGTTGGTTGCTTCATAGTTATGCATATACAAGGATAAGGGTGTCCAGCAGGAGTCTTATCCAAATAGAAGGAACCATCTGTATCAAACATCCCCCTAATCACATGCTTTATAGACTCATACCCATAGGAGGATATTTGCGCAGGTAAAGAAATATCTTTCTTTTTTCCTATGGGAAAATTCAGCTCATTTACTAAAAAATTAAATAGTTCTTTATGAGAAAAAATAAGTTCGCGACCATTACAAGTCCTAATTTCTTTTAAATAAGGTTTTCTATTAAACATTTTAATTATATTATTTCTGCAATAGATATGTAACTCTTTGTCAAATTCTTTATGCCCAGAGATTCCTATTAAATAATTAATCTTATTTTTATAAACGATTTTACTAAGCCATCCGTCACCCACTACTATCCCGTAAAATTCTAAAAATATGGGGTCAGTGATATTTATTTGTAAAGGCTCATCTTTATTCCTATCTTTGATTATTTGTATGGATTTTTTACCACCATTTCTTTGCCTCTTTCTAATTTCACTAATTCCATATTTTCTTATTATTGTTTGGTAAGTCTTTTTACCCCCTAGGATTCTTCCCCAGTTATCTTTTCTTTCGTCCAATATTTTTAGTTTAACCAGAATGTCTTCAGAGATTTTTTCTTTTGGAATATGACGCTTAGTATAAAACCAGTTTTCAAGTGACCTTTGAGGCATGTTCATAGCAATACCTAAAGAGCTTACAGACCTAACCTGATATTTTTCCTTCAATAATCTTTTTAATTTTATTCGATCATCTTTAGAAATCAGAATTCTCATGCCTGAATGAAGATAAAAGAATATTTATATTTAACTATAGACCAGGCTGAGCTACGGGCGCACAATAAAAAACAATATTTTGTTCATTTAAAGATATGCAATAGCTTTTTAGAAAGCATCTAGGACTTCAAGACTTTTATTGTCTACGATATTCTCATTTCCTTCTGGTTTAAAAACAAAATACCCTTTGAATTTTTTCCCATCAAGAACTAAAGGGAGCCAATGTTTATCGTCGTCCCACATAGATTCGTAAGGAATTTTATCTAAATCAAACCAGTGGTGTGACATTTCATCAGTTTCTTTTAATGTGCCTCCAAAGCTTTTTACAAGATATACATGAACTGTTTGATTAAAGCTTTCTTGATGTGGGAAGTAAAAGTCAAGCTCTCCGACTTTTACCATGTCGCTAATATCTGATTGTAAGCAGGATTCTTCTACAAATTCACGAAGTGCAGCCTCTTGTACGGTTTCTCCTGGCTTTACTTTTCCGCCATAACCATTATACTTTCCTATTCCAAAACCTCTCTTCTTCATACCAAGAAGGATTTTATTATCTGAAACAACAACACATAAAGTGCATTGCTTAGTTGGCCTCACCTCTTGCATGTAAGATCAACTGACTTTTGGTATATAACTTTTATTGTGCTCAAAAATCAATCAAATAATCTCTCATAGAAGACTTTAAAAATTTTGATTTAATCTGCAGTTTGTGAAAGCAGCATACATAACAAAAGACCACAAAATAGAATATGGAGATTTTCCTAAACCTATACTTAGAGAAGGCGAAGCTTTGATAAAAGTTAATGCTTGCGCCCTTAATCATTTAGATATCCATTTAGCAATAGGTAAATTAGATATTCCATTACCACATATTTCTGGTTCGGATGTCTCAGGAACTATTGAGGAGATAAATGGAGATTCTGAATTAAAAGTGGGGCAGGAAGTGATAATTAATCCTGCAATTCCTTGTGGCAAATGTAGGTTCTGCCAGAAAGGACTTCCTTGCGAGATAGTAATAATTTTTGGTTACAGAACATCAGGAGGATTTGCAGAATATGTAGCTGTGCCTGTTGGTCAGCTCTATCCTAAACCTGAAAAGCTTTCATTTGTTGAGGCAGCTGCAATTCCTCTAACATTTCTTACTGCTTATCATATGCTAGTTACACGTGCAAACCTTCAAAGAAGTGAGACTGTTTTCGTTTGGGGAGCATCTGGAGGTCTTGGTTCAGTCGCAATACAGATAGCAAAAAATATAGGGGCAAAAATAATTGCCGCAGCAAAAACAGAGGAAGATGCAAAAATAATAAAGAATATGGGAGCAGATCATGTAATAATTTATTCAAATTTGAATGTAAAGGATGAAGTTGAAAGATTAACAAATGGAGAAAAAATTGATGTTGTTTTTGAAACCGTTGGAGCTAAGACGTGGAATGTGAGTCTTTCGATATTAAGACCTCATGGAAGAGTGGTGGTTGCAGGAACAACAAGCGGAGAACTTACTTCTCAAGATTTGAGTGATATTTATTATTTTCAACAGACAATTTTAGGTTCTCGTATGGGAACAAAAGAAGATTTTGAGCAAGTCTTAAGATTAGTCAATCAAGGTAAACTTAAACCGGTTTTAGATAAGGTCTTTCAACTAAAAGATTTTGAGCAAGCGATTAAGAGACTTCAAGAAAGCAAACACATTGGCAAGATCGTTTTGGAAGTATGCGGGAGGGAGGATTCGAACCTCCGAAGGCACTAAGCACAATAGCTCTTGAGGCTATCCCGTTTGACCACTCCGGAACCCCCGCATGTTAAACTCATATAACTTTGCATTTTAAAGCTTACCTAAATTATAAATAGTATCTACATCTTATTTATTTATGCAATTACATTACTCTCATCTTATACATCCACAAAAAAAAGAATATAGAGACAGCAGAAGAGAACCTACTGTTGAAGAACTTTTATCTCCGGAGGTTCTAAGAAGAGCTGCTCAAATTAAAAGAAAAATAAGAAGAGAGGAAGAACCTATGATGCGAGAATTAGAAGATGCACAGAGGCTTACTGCAGAAGACTATAACTTAAGAATGAATTGTTAATTCTTTATAATCCAAAGGTTTTTAAACGACTTTATTTCATGAGTTATGAAGACGACCATAGTGGCCGGGAAATACCTGATCTCATTCCGAACTCAGAAGTCAAGCCGGTTACGTCTGCGTGTTGTAGTCTCCGTCAAGAGGCAAAGCACGGATGTTGTCTTCGCTTTTTTTATTTTGTTTGTGTGGACAATGTTAAATATAACATTTAGTTATTTAATGGATGAAAGAGATTAATAAAAAAGAAGCTCAGAGGATTATTGAAGATTATTTTAGTAAAGATAACCTTGATCCTAATAGCACTAAAAAAATTAAAACTCTTGCTATGGCTCATCGTATTCGCATTGGCGAGCATCGTAAAAGATTTTGCAAAAAATGCTATTATGATTTAAAAGATGGGAAAGTAAGGGTATCTAAAGAACATAAACAAATTACTTGTGGAAAATGTAATTCAGTTAATAGATGGGAACTATCTGAAGATGACTAAACTCAATATATTAATAGTGATTACCTTAATTTTAATCATGCCTGTATCTCACGCCAAAGAAATTAATATTTCAGACTTACCTCTTGATGAAAAGATTCATCAAATGATAATTATTCCTGCAGAAAATTATTATGATAAAGATGTAGGCGGAATATTTTTTGGAACTGGTAAGAAACTAGACTCTTCTAAAGAATATGAAAGAGAGATTAAAATATTACAAGACAAAAGCAAAATAAGACTTTTAGTAGCTACAGATATGGAAGGATATTGGAATCCTTTTGATAAATTTTATACCGGCAAAGCATTTGGAGACATTGCAAATGAATCTGAAGCCTACATTCTTGGAGAAGAACATGGAAGAATTTTGGAATCAATGGGCTTTAACTTAGATTTCTCCCCTGTTGCTGAAACCAGAAATACAGTCTGGCCAGGAAGAAGCTTTAGTGGAAGCACCAATGAAGTGGAATTAAAGGTTAAAGCTTATATTGAGGGATTACATAAAAAAGGCATTCTTGCCACAGCTAAGCATTATCCAGGAGGTAGTATGGTTAAAAACCCACACTACCGAAAATATAAAACAGAAATTTTTGATGAGGATATTGCCTTATTTGATCATGCTATTAACTCGAGTGTTGATGCTATTATGATTGGACATCCTGTAGCTTATGGAGCAGTAGATTCTAATAGCAAACCTTCTTCAGTATCTGAGGAAGTGATTTTTCCCTTAAGAGAGAGGTTTGACGGGTTAATAATAAGTGATGCTATAACTATGATTGGTTTACGTGTCCAGTACCTTGGAAGATTTGATAAAATCTACATTGACCTCATCAAAGCAGGAAATGACCTAATTTTAGATCTACCTTTGAGGATATTTCCATTTTCAAGTAATGGAAGAAAAATTGAAAAAAGAGTTCAAAATGTTATTAGAGCCGTTGAAAGAGGAGAAATAACTGAAAAAAGAATTGATGAAAGTGTAATAAGAATTTTGAGAGCTAAGGGTTATGAAGTCTTAATTTAAGATTTCTTGAACAAAAAAATTCTAAAGAATTTTATGCTCAAAAAGTTAGGATTTTTTGAACTTAGATACTTCTTCAAGAATATCCGCGTGACCTAATAGAGCAGCTCTACAGCAATATCGCTCGAGACCTAAATCGGTAAGAACTTTTCCTGCTTCTTCCCCTGAGCTAATGCGTTTCTTGTATTCTTCCCACATCTGTCCTATCGGCTTTCCACACCCAAGACACCTTACTGGAATAATCATATTCTAAAATGAAAGAAGAAGGTTTTTAAACATTCCGTTAGAACGAATATTATGAATAATCCGCTTATAGAACTTGAAAATGTAACTAGATATTATCATATGGGAGATTCTGTAGTAAAGGCGATTGATGGAATAAATATCTCTATAGATAAAGGAGATTTTGTTGCAATTATGGGGCCTAGCGGGAGCGGGAAATCTACTGCGATGAATTTGGTAGGGTCTCTAGACTTAGCGACCCATGGAAAAATAATGTTAGATGGAACAGATATTGAGAGATTTACAGAGTCTGAATTGGCTCAGTTGAGAGGCAAGAAGATAGGTTTTATATTTCAAAGCTTTAATTTGATTCCAAACTTGACTGCTAAAGAAAATGTAATGCTTCCCATGCTTTTCCAAAATATAGCCAGAGATAAAAGAGAAGCAAGAAGTGAAGAGCTCCTTAAACTTGTAGATCTTAAAGAGAGGATGGGCCATTATCCCAATCAATTAAGCGGGGGGCAGCAGCAAAGAGTGGCTATTGCAAGAGCACTCGCAAACGACCCAGAAATAATTTTGGCAGATGAACCTACTGGAAATTTAGACACAAAAACAGGGGAGAATGTAATGGATTTACTAACAGCCTTAAACGAAAAAGGCAAAACAATTATTTTGATAACTCACGCTTCTGAAGTTGCAATGCAGCATTCAAAAAAAATATACTGGCTCAAAGATGGAAAAGTGGAGAAAGCTACTGTAAGAAAAGGCAATGGCTGGATTACTAAGAAATGAATATGGATGAAAATAATTCTTATAGAACACCTTTTGAAAGATCTTTAGAGTTAGGACTTCATGCCCATGACTTAACATTGTCTGCTCCAGACGAGGAATCAGGTGGTGGCCTATTAGTAGATGAATATATCCCTTTACTAATCAGTAATGTGGATTGCACCAAAGGCCAGTTTAGTATAATCAGAAAAAGAAGAATTAAGACTGAAAGATTTATGTTAGAACATCTTTTATTATTTCAACAATTCAATCAACTTAAAGAGTTAGAAGGGATGAATAAAGAAGGAACACTCTATGAATTGTTATCTGTTTGGCTACCTCCTCCCTCTTTTCTAGAATTGCCAAATTTTGAATTAAGTGCTTGTGCTAATAACTGGTATTTTGATACTCTAGAGGCTCAAAAAGGGAAACAGTCGTATGATCCTGGAAAGATGACTCTCAGAACTCTTGGAGCAATTCAAATCCACGGAAGAATTGACCTTCCAAAAAAAAGAACAAGAAATTTTGAAGAGATCGATTAATAATTATAAACGCAAAGATAATCACTACTCATTGATTGTTAAAATTAAATGGACAAGGCTTATAAATTGCATTTGTTCGGGAAAAGTATGAATAAATTAATAATCTTGACAATAGGCCTTCTATTAGTCAGTTTGACTGCTCTAGGCTCTGCTTTAAACGTTGATTCTGTAAGTGTTCAAACAGTATCTCCAGGCGAGCAAGGGGAAATAAGAGTGAATGTTGAGAATGACGGCAACCGAGATGCTGAGGGAGTGTCTTTTAGATTGCAATTTCCGACAGGCATAATCCCTTTAGGAAGTTCTGAAGCCTTTGTAAACGAAATAAGAGAAGATGATGATGAAACTTTTGGTTTTGGATTTAAAGTTGCAAATACTCTTCCGGCTGGAACTTATACAATAAATTATGTAATGAATTATGAAGAGGATGGAGATGAAAGAGAACAAACAGGTTCAATTGGGGCCATTATATCTGCCCAACCTGAAATTGAAATTATTGTAGATACAGAAGATCAAATCATTGGACAACAAACAACACTGAATATAAGAGTTATAAATAAAGGCCTTGCAGATGCAAGATTTGTCTCCTTATCCGTAAGTAGTGAAGATATAACTTTTCTAAATGAAAAATCTGAGTATGTTGGCACGATAGACTCTGACGACTTTGAGATTAGCTCTTTTGACATTATCTACAATAATAGAAGACCTAATTTAGAAGTAAAATTAGAATACAAAGACTTTGATAACAACCAGCAACAGATAAGGAGAGAGATTTCTTTGAAAGCCTATACTAGGGAAGAGGC
>CAYSGT010000003.1:10385-13798 GCA_964430805.1 Candidatus Woesearchaeota archaeon | reverse complement strand
GCTCTTGATTTAGGATTAATAAAAAGGAGCAACACTACGATTTACATATTAATTATTGTTGCAATTTTAGTCATTTGGTATATATTGAGAAGAGTCAGAAGAGGGCGCAAGAAGCAGAAAGAAAGAGAAGCAGCGGGCAAGTGAGCCATGTTAAGAGACTATTTCTTGATGGCCGTAAGCAACATTAGACATAGAAAATTAAGATCTTGGTTAACAATCATAGGGATAATAATTGGAGTAGCCGCTATCCTTTCGCTTGTCACAATTTCTAGAAGTTTAGAAAGCACATTAGAAGGGCAATTTGAGCAGTTTGGAGCTAATAGAATACTAATAAGCCCTAAAGGATTTCAGGGTCCTGGAACAGTTTCAGAAGGACTGACAACAGACGATCTTGAAACTGTAGAGGATATATCCGGATTTAAGTACGTTGTTCCATGGATTTTTGTTTCTACAGAAGTCAAGTATAAGGATGAAGTCGGGTTTACTTTAATTAATGGAATTCCTGCAGACATATTTGAAGAATTTTCTTTGGATTCTGGTGCTGAATTAGATGAAGGAAGATTTATTGAGGAAGGAGATAAATTTGAAGCTGTTGTCGGCTCAAGAATTGTAGATGACATGTTTGAGGATAAGTTAGGAATTGGCAACGATATTGAGATAGAAGGCCAAGAATTTGAAATTGTTGGAATATATGAAGAAACAGGCAATTCTCAGGATGACTCTCAAATAAGCATTCCATTAGAAACAGCACGTGAAATTTTTAATAAACCTGATGATGTCGATGGAATAGTTGCGCAGGTAAGAGTGGCAGATGATATTCCGCGACTGCAAAAAGAGATAGAAAAAAGATTGGAGAAAAAAAGAGACGACACAAATTTCCAGGTTGTGACTGCCACGCAGATTCTTGAACAACTCAATGAAATTTTAGGAATAATCCAATTTGTTCTTGTTGGAATTGCGGCAATATCCCTTGTTGTAGGAGGAGTAGGAATTATGAACTCTATGTATACTTCGGTACTAGAAAGAACAAAGGAAGTTGGAATAATGAAGTCTATTGGAGCAAAGAATTCGGACATTTTCAAGATATTTTTAATAGAATCCGGCTTAATGGGTTTTGGAGGAGGCTTTTTTGGAGCTCTCTTGGGAACCCTTGTCGCAATAATAGTCGGAAAATTTGCAACAAATTCCGGATTTTTATTGAATATAAATATTGAACCGTTGGTTTTACTTTTTGGCCTCTTATTTGCTTTTGTTGTAGGGGTACTATCTGGCGTTCTGCCTGCTATGCAAGCAGCAAAACTAAGACCAACTAATGCATTAAGATACGAATGAAACCAATTCAGTTTAAAGTCTAGTTGAAGCCGGAGATAACAAAGGTTAACATAAATCTCATAAAAATTTATAAAGGAATGAATCCTGAAATCCAAAAAGAGGAAAAATGACTAATAAATGTGTTTATTGCAAAGCGGAGTTAACTGATGACCGTGCGGTTGATGTTTGCACCCCTTGTGGTCACGGAATATGGGGCGCAAAAATGTTTCAGGCGATAATCAGCAATATGGGCTCTGCCCGAGATAAAGGAGATCTTTATCAGGGGAGTGTTACGTCTATAAAACAGGCCACTTAAAGCCTGCGGAAGCTTTTTAAAGGGCTCGCGTCAGATATTCCCATGCTCACTAATAAGAATATCCGAAGCCGGGGAAAGATTTCACTGACTAAGTATTTTCAACAGTTTGCCCAAGGAGATAATGTGGCGATTGTCAGAGATTTAGCTTTGCAAAGCCCAGGATTCCCCTCTAGAATGCAAGGAAGAACAGGGAAAGTGATTAAAAAAAGCGGAGAAGCTTATGTAATCGCGGTAAAAGATTTTACAAAAGAAAAGAATTACATTGTTATGCCAATTCATCTTAAAAAAATCAAGGGGAAAGAATAAAATGATCTTAAAAATGACCCCTGTGCACCTAGCTGATGTTAAGGAGTTATCTGGAGATCTAGAATCAAAACCAGAATTAAGAGATTACTTAAAAGAATTCTCTAAATTGGATAAGAAGAAAGCAGATGCATTAGCAGAGTCAATAATGGGCATAGGAAATCCTAAAATAAGAGGGGAGCAGTTAATCAAGATAATAGATTTACTTCCTAAAGATACTGAAAGCCTGACAAAAATATTTAATGATACATCTTTAGATGAAAAAGAAGTTAACGAAATTCTGGCAGTAGTCAAGGAGTATTAAAAATGATTAAGAAAGATGACTATGCCTTTGTATTAGACTATCTAGCTAACGGTTATCCAATGGCTGGAAATATGAAAGCTGTTGTGCAAGCAATAGGTACAGAACACCTAGCACTCTTAGAATTGGCTCCGGTTAGAGGCGCACAAATTGAAGTTAAAGAAAAGGTTTATATAGGCCCGGATAAGAGAGACAAGATATATTACATAATCGGCAGGCTTAAAGTCGAGAAGCTTACCGAGACTGCAAAGATCCAACTGCAAGAGTTCGTAAGTACTTATGTTGGGGAGCGTGAAGGAGAATTTGTAAAATTCTTTAACAATGCTGCTTCCATTAACACAAGATTACATCAACTTGAACTTCTGCCAGGATTTGGTCGCAAGCATACACAAGAATTGCTAAACGCAAGAAACGAAAAGACATTCGAGTCTTTTGACGATATCAAACAGCGCGTCAAAAGTATTCCGGACGCAAAAAAAGCAGTTGAGAAAAGAATAATCGAAGAATTAACAGAAAACCCTCGACAAAGGCTGTTCGTAATGTAACATGGCAGAATCAAAAGAAAAACCCGTCAAGGAAACAAAAGAAGCAAAGGACTACAAGCTGAAGCAGCAAAAAGAAGACGAATATTTAGACTCCCTAGTTAGGATCTACAGTAAGGACGTTCCTGGAAACAAACAAACTTATATCGGATTAACTTATATCAAAGGAATTTCTTGGTCTATTTCAAATGCTATTTGCAGGATTCTTAATATAGATAAAAGAACAAAAATCTCGCAGCTTTCCAAATCTCAAATTGAATCTATTGAATCATTTTTACAAAAACCTCAATTATATAATTATTTAAAAAATAGACAGAGAGATTTTGAGTTAGGAGAATCTAAGCATATCTTGACTAACGAGTTAGATATGGTAAAAGACTTTGACATTAAACGCATGAGGCAGATTAAAAGCTACAAAGGAATGCGCCACGCGCTTAAGCAGCCCGTTAGAGGACAACGCACTAGAAGCCACTTTAGAACCACTGGAGTTGCTGTTGGAGTCAAGAAAAAGGGAGATACCAGTAAAAAATGATAAGAAAATCAAATAAGTTTTCACGACCACATAAACTGTATGATAAGGTTCGCATTGGGGATGAAAATAAACTTGTTGAAGAATATGGCTTTAAGAAAAAAAGAGAAA
>CAYSGT010000003.1:952-10375 GCA_964430805.1 Candidatus Woesearchaeota archaeon | reverse complement strand
TTAGAGACAGGGCTAAATTTTTGATTACTGCTGATAAAATTGAGCAAAATAAGTTTTTCGCTAAACTTCAGAATATCGGATTGTCTGTTAAAACAATCGCAGACGTTTTAGCATTAAATAAAGAAGACTTGCTGAAGAGAAGGCTAACAACAATAGTTTGGAAGAAAGGACTCGCAAACACTGCAAGACAGGCCAGGCAATTTGTAGTTCATAAAAAGATATCTGTTGACGGCAGGGTTGTTGATGTACCCAGCTATATTGTACAAGTAGACTCAGAGGCAAATATAATTCTAAAAGAAAAACCTGAATCAGTTGAGGCTAAACAATGAGTAAATTAAAAGTAGAAAAGAAAATGGATGAACCTACTCAAGAGAGGATTGCCAAGCCTGTTGAAGAAAGTATACCTAAGATGGAAATTGTTGAAACAGAAGAGATGGCAGAAAAAGAAGAAAAATCAGAAACTGTTCCAGGAATTGCGTATGTCTTCGGATCTTACAATAATACCATTGTACATATAACCGATTTATCAGGAAGCACAATTACTAGAATTAGTGGCGGGATGATAACAAAACACTCCAGACTTAAGGCAAACCCTACAACTGCAATGTTTGTCGCAAAAAGAGCCAGCGAATTTGCTCGCGATGCAGGAATAAATGCTCTTTATATTAGAATGCGTGGAAAAACAAGTGCCCCTGGAGTAGGGCCTGGCGCACATGCGGCAGTAAAAACATTAAGCAAGGAAGGTTTCAAAATATTGGGTGTTCTTGATACTAACAGAGTTCCTCGAGGCGGACCAAAAAAGAAGGGAGGTAAGCGCGGAAGAAGAGTTTAAAAGTCTTTTTTTCACATATATACCATGGAAGTCATTATGAAAACACCTGAGAAAATGGTTGTAAGAACAACCACTAGTTATTCTCTTTTAAATGCTGTTCGAAGAAGCGTAGAAGAAATTCCAACTCTTGCAATTGACGAAGTTGAAATAGTTAAAAATGATTCAGCTTTATACGATGAAGTTTTAGCTCACAGAATCGGGTTAATCCCTATAAAAAATGACAGTAAAACAAAGACTGGCGGAAGTTTATATTTAAAGAAGGTTGGACCTTGCACAGTTTATTCTGGCGACTTTAAAGGAGATCTAAAGATAGTTTATGATGCGATTCCATTAACGATCCTTGAAAAAGACCAGGAAATAGAGATTACCGCCAATACCGCTATGGGAACCGGCCTTATTCACGCGAAATATGTGCCTGGGTTAATCTATTATAAAAACTTACTAGAAGTAAAAACTGGAAATGTTAAAATTGACTCAATTGTGCAAAATGTGGCAGGTGCAATAAAGCCAGAAAAGAAAGGGAACAAATGGGTTTGCGATCTGACAGATAATCAAGCTGATGAAATAAAGAAGCTTGACAAAGATTCGATAGCGGACAGCCAAGAATTTTTGCTCTTTATCGAATCATTTGGAATGTTAGACTCTGAAAAGATATTTTCTAAAGCAATTGAAACTCTAGAGAAAAATATTGAGTTTTTTGAGGAAAAACTAAAGTAAAATGGTTATAAGCAAAACATCTATCAATAAAAGAATTCCTAGAAAAAAGGACAGTTATATCGTCGATACTTTATATGCTGCTAAAAAATCTAAAAAGTGGCAGGGCATTGCACAGATTGTTTCTGCAGGCAGGAGAAATTATTCTGCAGTTAACCTGAAAAGAATTGAAAAAGAATGCAGTGACGGAGATTTGATTGTTGTTCCTGGAAAAGTCTTAGGTGCTGGAATTTTAACTAAAAAGCTTAGAGTTTGTGCATTATATTTTTCAGCTTCTGCTCTAGACAAAATAAAACACAGCAAAGGCGAAACAATCAAGATTATTGATGAAATTAAAAGAAACCCTAATGCACAAGGAGTTAAACTAGTAAGATGAATAACATCTTGGTTATCGATGGAGCAAACTCGATCCTTGGAAGGCTTGCAAGCTATGCAGCCAAACAGGCTTTACTTGGAAAAGAAGTTAACATTGTAAATTGTGAAAGTGTAGTTATCTCAGGCAATAAAGAAGTTACTCTCTCTAAATACAAAATAATTAGATCTAAAGGAGGCTCTTCACAAAAAGGGCCATATTTCCCAACACAATCGGCTAGAATTGTAAAAAGGACGATTAGGGGCATGCTTTCACATAAGGAAGGCAGAGGGGCAGCTGCACTAAAAAAAATAAAATGCTACGAAGGGATTCCAAATGAATTTATTGAGTCTAAAAAAGAGCAGGTAAGTAAAGCTGAGGGAATTAGAACAACCACGCTTAAGGAGATAAGTGGAGAACTAAGATGACTGCAAGAATAAGAATGTCTGGAAAAAGAAAAACCTCTGTGGCTAAATTAAGAGTTATAGATGGAAACGGATTAATTAGTTATAATCGCGTACTACTTGAGAATCTTAAGATGTTTCATAGATTATCTCTACTCGAGCCAATAAGGATTTATGAAGACATTATTGGAAAAGTGCCGTATGACTTTTACATACAGGTTATTGGCGGTGGAAAAGAATCTCAAGTTCAGGCAGCGCGACTAGCAATTGCAAGGGCATTAGTAGCTTTGGCTAAAAAGCATGAATTAAAAGAAGCTTATATTAAATACGACAGAAACATGCTTGTAGCAGACGTAAGAAGAAAAGAACAACGCAAGCCAGGGGATTCCAAGGCTCGGGCAAAGAGACAGAAGTCTTACAGGTAAAATGGTAGATAAAACTAATAAAAACTTTAGCCAAAGAAAAGAAACTTTAATGAGGATTATAGTCTTAATTGTCTCTGGAATTATTCTTGGGGTCTGGAGATACCTAATTTTTGTATTTGTCTTAATAAATTTCTTCTACTCTCTTTTTACTGCCAAAAGACTAAAAGAGCTTGCTGTGATGAGCGAGACATGGAATACTCAATGGTATCTTTTCCAAAAGTATATAATTTTCTTATCAAACACAAGACCCTTCCCGTTTACCAGTTTGGCGAAAGAAATGAGTAGATTTGACTAGTTACAAAACCTTTTAAAGAGGGCATCTATTTTAATTCTGGAGATGGTGATGGACTCTATAGAGAAATTGCATACAGAACTGAAACTAAGAGGGTTCTCTCCGCTGACTGTTCGAAACTACTCTTTTTTTGTTGATAAATTTATTAAGAAAACAGGCAAACCTGTCGAAGACCTTAATCAGGAAGATGTTAGAACATACTTAGCCTCAATGTTCGACGACAAATCAAAGAATACTATAATGCTTGCTGCGGCGTCTCTTAAATTCTTTTTTACAAAGATACTCAAAAAAGAAGTAGGGGACATAAAAACACCGAAGAAGGACAAAAGACTTCCTGAAGTCTTAACTAGAGATGAAGTATCTAAACTTCTTAATTGTGCTGAAACGCGAAAGTCACGCCTTATTTTGTCATTACTTTATTCATCTGGGCTTCGAGTTTCGGAACTAGTAAATTTAAAACCTAATGACATTAATTTTTCTGAAAATACTGGGTGGGTCAGGCAGGGAAAAGGATCTAAAGATAGAATGTTTACCTTATCTCCGGTTCTTGCTAGTGAATTAAAAGAGTATCTTAAAAAAAGAGAGGGGGCAAAATACCTTTTTTCCCACGAAGAGCCTTTGACTACAAGAAACATTCAAAAGATAGTTAAAAATCTGAGGCAGAATTCAGGAATACAAAAAAAGATTACACCTCATACCTTGAGGCATAGCTTTGCAACCCATTTGCTTGAGGCAGGAACAGATATTAGAATGATTCAACAATTACTCGGACATTCTTCGCTTAACACGACACAATTGTACACCCATATTTCAAGCGATCAAATTAAAAAGATACAAAATCCCTTGGATAATTTGATACAGAATATAAAATAGAAGGCTGAAAAGACACCTAAATGGTTTTTGAAAAACTCATTATATTTCATATGCTAAAATTTAAGCATTTTGAGTTACTAGAATAATTTATAACAGAACTTATTCTTGGAGTTATATGAAAACTACAGTAATAATAACCTCTTTCAAAGAACCTAGAACAATAGGCAAGGCTATAGCTGCAATCCTACCCCAACTTTCTAAAGGAGATGAATTAATTGTCGTTGCACCTGACAACGAAACCCTTGGCGCTGCAAAGAAGGCATCAAAAAAAGTCAAAATAATAAAAGACCAAGCAAGGGGAAAATCGGCCGCAATGAACCTGGCAGTAAAAAAAGCAAAGGGAGAGATTTTAGTTTGGACAGACGGGGATATTTTTATTAACAATGAGGCAATAAAAAGTCTTCTTTATTTTTTTAAAGATAAAACAATTGGTGCGGTTACTGGAAGACCTGTTTCGATAGATTCAAAAAAAAATAAATTTGGTTTTTGGGGGCACGTTTTAGCTGATGTTGCGCATGAACAAAGAGTAAAACAAAGTAAAATGGCAAGATTCCTCTTCTGTTCTGGATATTTATTTGCAATAAGAAAAGAATTAATGCCAAAATTGCCAGAAGGATTGTTATCTGAAGATGGATATATCTCTTATTTAGTTTATAATAAAGGATACAAAATAGCTTACACCTCGTATGCTAGAGCTTTTATCACATACCCAAAAAACTTCAAAGACTGGATAATACAGAAAAAAAGAAGCGTCGGAGGATACAACCAGATTACCAAATTAATTAAGGTAAAAATACGTTCCTTCAATCAGGAGTCCTCTAACTTCTGGAGGCTTTTCAAATATGTTCACAATTTATATGAATTAATTTGGCTGCTTGAATTGTTCGTCGCCAGAATCTATTTGTGGGCAGTAGTCTACTGGGACATAAATGTGAGAAAGAAGGGAAGGGAAGAGCTGTGGCAAAGAGTTGAAAGTACTAAATAACTCTCGTATTTTGCTCTCTTCGATCTAAAACTCTTTCAATCCCAAGCCTAGCTACTTCTGAATGAGAAGCGCCGTAAAGTCTTGCTTCAACCAAACGATCTAATTGAAAAGCAGGAATGCCATAAACTGGAAATTTTAAAGTTTCTTCCGCTTCTCTTAACTCATCTCCTTGTTCCAAAAACCTTACAGGAAAATACCCTCTTAGATTAGCTTCTCTTTCTGTAATGCCTAAAGAACAAAATTCTGGAGCCAGATGCTCTAACCATTCGTTAACGAATAATCTTTCAGCTACTTCTGCTTCACAACCTCCATGTAACCCTAACTCCAATAATTCTCTTATTTTTTCTCTATAATCCCAATCTAAATCAACTTCGACGATATAACCAATTCCTTCAAGTTGACCAGGAAGTCTTCTCATTTTCCCCTCACAGACCTAAACTGCACGACCTCATGATACTCAGATAAGTATTCTAGGATTTTGAATTCTGCGCTCCTTCTTGCTACTTCTTCCCTTGAATTTCCTATAACCCTCATTTGAGAAAGCATATCTACGCGGTAAGCAGTCATGCCGCTGAATTCTACGAGAAATGGCATTTTTTGATGAACCCCAAATTTTTTTGGATCAATTATCTTTCTGAATTCGCATGGAATGTATCCTCGCCGCTCAGCATCTCTACGAGTAAGCCCAAATTGAGGACTGTTTAAAGGGCCTGTGAAGACCCAAGTACTTACTAGCTGCTCCACTACCTTTGCGCTAGTAGCTCCAAAAGCATGACTGTCTACTAAGTCTTCTATCCACCCTGCATAAGGCTCTAGAAATCTGACTGGAACAACAAAACCAATTCCACTACTCTGACCAGGCAACCTTTCAACTTTGCTCATAATAGAAAACAATTTCTTGGAATTATATATTTTTAGATAGTATTGAAATGATGTCTAATTTAAACCGCTTTGTTTTATAAAAATTAAATCCTTATGAAGGATACAATGGAGGCACTAATATGAAAGGAATTGCACTTGGAGTATTTGCTGCTATCTTACTTTGTAGCTTTGCACTTGCACAATATGGAGGCGTTAATGTTGGAGGAAATGCTGAGGTTAATGGAAATTTAAATGGAATAGTAAACTCCAACAATGAAGCAAACGTCAATGTAAACGGCAATCTGGATGACAGAGAAGATTTCGAATATAGGGAAACATTGGTAAATCTAAACGCAGATGTTGACTCTTCTGTTTCACGAGTCAGCCAGACCTATGTAGTGAATGGTTTCGGATGGGCTGCGGGAGACAATGAAGGCATGTTTGCGAGAGTAATGATTGCCCAAAGAGCAATAGTCGGAAGTGATGGAAACGAATATACTCTTGCTCATGGAGTATTGCAGCTTGACAATAATGCAGCTTACAAATTAACGCATGATTCTAGGGATCAAGCAAGCGATGAATTTTCTGTCTGGATGAATGGAAACTGGGCAGGAACACTAGATATTGATAGCAAAAAAGAATATGGCAACCTAGTGATCTGGAAAGGCAATCTTAAACTTGTGGACCAAGGAGATTATGCAATAGAATTTGCAACAAATCATCAATGGATTTCAGATGATATTGATGGAAATGCAATGGTAGACACAGAGTTGGATGCAACAATCAGCGAGGGAAAATATAAAAAAGCGGGGTTAAATGGTTGGGCTAAACTTAAGAGCCTATTTAATGTAGATAACTACCGATTGAGTTGAGATTTTTTATTTTTCTTTTTTTTAAATTTTATTTAGAATATTAGACAAACCCATACAAATAAAACAAACAGTTAATCAATCAATATCTGCCGAAGGCAACTTTCCTTTGTAAATTTTTTGCTCTTGAAAATAATGTTTTCTACATAAATAGTTCCACCCTCTTCCTCGATGTTTTCCACCCATTAAACTAGGATAGACTTCTCTATAGGCTTTATTTTTACAAATTCCTTCAAAGTCGCAGTGCATTGGCCGTTCTTCTTCAATTTTCTTTTCTGATTCTGAAGAATTTTCCATGAATGAAGTAAAGCACAGTTTTATTTAGATTTTTCTATGAGTTCTTCGATTATGTGTGAAATAGGCTTTCCTGTTTTTTCCCTTAATTTCTTAAGCTTTTGAATCGTCCTCTTGCTTAAAGTCACATCTATCCTTGCTCTTCCAATAGGCCACTCTCTTGTTTTGTCATATTGCTCGAGTATTTCAAACATCTCTTTATATTTATACAAGATATGATTAATTTTCTCGTCGGTAAATGGTCTATCTGATTGCATTTTGTAACCTCTGCTCTATAGCACGAATTTCAGTTATATTTTTTGAAGCTATTGATAATATATGATGCAACAATAAATCTCTATCTACAATTTTATTATTTTCTTCTGCAAAAGATAAAGCAACCAGCATAGCTGTTCTTTTATTGCCGTCGCTAAATGGATGATCTACTAAAATTGATCTGAAAAAATAAGCTAACTTTTTGTAAGCACCTAATTGCAAATTGTCTTGCTGTTTAAAAGCAAAATCTAAGCTCGCTTCATTTCTCAAATGGCCTCCAAATCCCTTATTTATTCTAATCAGATCTTCCTTACTTAAATTCATACACATAAATACTAGTAAGAAGTATATAAATCTTACGCTTTTTTATACACATGATTTTAAGTAAGCTAATTATCAACTTAACCGAACTTCTCGGCTATGCTGAATGTTTCAGCTTACACCTAAATGTTCAAGCAAGAATAAACCGAACTCGTTTGCCCTTTGCTCTATGTGCTGGAAGTTTCAAGCGAAGCTTAAAATTTTAATTATATAAAAAGAAAGGGTTAAATAGGCGTTAAAATAGAAAAGAATATGTCAATTAGGAGAAAAGTTAGAGAAAATGCAGGAAACATTGCTCTTATTGTTTTAGGCATTGGGGCAATTTCTCTTCCAGTAGCAGATCATTTCTTATATTCCAGAGACCCACAAAACTATTTTCAACAAGAAGCGATAGTAAAAAAGAGTCATTCTGAGGAGGTCATTGGAGGAATAGGCGCTGAAGGGATATCCGCCATACCCTCCACAGGCAATACTCCCATAATAGACTCAAGATATAAAGTAGTTTTTGAAGCATCTAAACGATTCACGGTAGAAGGGAGAGAAGTTTACGAAAAATTCAGAGAAGGAGAAACAGTAATTTTAACATATCGTAAAGGATTATTTGGAGATAGTTTTGTAGAAGCTGTTTCTAAAAGATAGATCGAGCTATATTTTAAACGAACCTATTCTATAAGCTAGAGGTTTTAAGTGTTGATTGAAAGTTAGATTGTTAAAAATTGAGGATGAAAAGAATTAAAAAGACAGATTTTGATGAATTGTTATGAAAACCCTTTCGACAATTTTGTCAGCATCTTTGATATTAAGCAGTTGTTTGCCGAACCCTAATAACAAAGAACCTACCCCTCAAGCTTCCGTTCAATCTACTCAACCACTACCAGATTCACTCAAGCCTTATGATACAAATAGAAGTGGATATATTGAGAATGGAGAAATAGAAGCCATAATTAACAGGATTCCAAAGATTAAAGGAGAACCTCAATTTAGAGATTTTGCTCCAGCTGTTGAACTTTTTGACCTCGACAGAAACCATAGACTAGAAGGAACAGAAATTGGAGAATACAGAGCAAAGGTTGCAGAAAATAGCATATTTTTCTTAGGCACTGATGAATCCAAGAGATTTGCAAGCGATATTTATTGGTCGGTAGAAATGTATGGTTGGGGAGCTAATAAAGAAACAATCCCTGAAATTATATATCTTCCTACCCCAAAAGCAGAAGAAAATGATAGAAATGGCTTGGATCTAGATACTTTTTTTATGACTGATCAAATTAGCCGATGGGACACTAATATGGATGGAAAAATAGATGAAAAAGAGCGCAAATCATGCATGGACGAGTTTGATCATATGAGAAGAATTTTAACCGTTGGACCCGAACTTACCTTAAGTTCAAATATAGATAAATATAACGCTGACCCATTGCCTTACAAGAAAAAAATGGCAAAATAATAAATTTCTGCGTATTTTAGAGGGTTTAAGCGTTGATTGAAAGTTTAATTTGAATAGAAATTATTAAAAAGCATAAATTTCATGTATGGAGATGAGAAAATTAGCAGGAATTACATTATTTTCACTATTATTGGTCGGTTGTAGTAGCTCTTTAGGCTATCAAAAAAATTCTGAGCCCTCAAGAATTTCTTCAAAGTCTCCTGATCCGCGAGAAGATCCTAATTACAGAGACCTTCCTGCAAAATTATTAGCTTACGATGTAAATAATAATGGAGTATTCGAGGCTAAAGAACTTGGAGCCATATTTAGTTACTTAACAGGCAGAGATTATCCAAATATGACTTACAGTTTAGAAATTCTTGAAAAAAGACAAGAAGAAGATAGTGAAGAGAAAAGAAGAGCGCATGAGTTTCATTTATTTCTTCGCGAACAATGGGCAGCAAATGCAGACAGATAAGATAAATAACCGAACTCCTTTTACAAGCTAGATGTTTTAAGC
>CAYSGT010000003.1:0-942 GCA_964430805.1 Candidatus Woesearchaeota archaeon | reverse complement strand
ATGATTGAAAGTTTAATTATGAAGAAAAAAGCTTAAAAACTTATTAAAGGATAGAACATTATGCTTGAAATATTTAAATTGAATGAGGTAGATAAAAAATTATATGTCGCGCTAAGATATCTTGCAGATACGAGTAGACCTAAACTAAAAAAAGCAAAACAAAAAATAGTAGATGATCTGATAGGTACTCTTGTGACAAATAACCTCATAGGGCAGAATAAGGCAGGAAATGTTGTCTTAAAACATTCTGGTCTAAAAGAATTAAGAGAATTGGAGAACCATAGAAGGGCTACATGGACCTTACAAATTGCAACCCTTTCTTTAATAATTTCAGTGGTTGCTATTATTTTGAGCTCTAGTTAACACATAAGTTCGTTTTAATGCGTTTTAGAGCCCTCAAAACTACGGTTAATAAAGGTTGTGCGAACTATTGGTGAAATTGACTAAAACTTAGTCTTGAGGGGGAAAAGGAACTCTATCTGTTCTACCAGGTCTGTCGCCAATGCCCGTTTTCTTACCTTCAACTCGTTCTGCATACCAGTCAAGAGAGTTTTGTGTGTCTTTTATTGCTCTTTGTAATTGGGTATGAGAAACATAGAAATAATCTTTTTTACAATCTAATGTCTTGATACCTACCCCGAAAGTATCAGTAGAAGAACCATAAAACTCGAAGTCTCTGCCATTAGTTTGGGTTTGGCGAGGATTAAGGAGTTTTAGAGTTCTACCTTTTGGAGATAAACAAACTAAAAAAATTCCTTCTAATCTTAAAGGACTATCCATTTCCTCTCGAAGACTCACCCAGTCTCCTGTTTGAAGAGGGTCTACCTTACCAGAGACATAGTAGTTAGTTCTTTTACTTTTAGCCATGATTTTGGGAGATTTTTGAGGTTTTTAAGACTTTTGGATTTGGAATTGCTGCTCAAAAAGGCAGTCACGTAAAAT
>CAYSGT010000002.1:34529-34852 GCA_964430805.1 Candidatus Woesearchaeota archaeon | reverse complement strand
ATCAGTTATGGACAATAGCCAAGAAATAGAAACAAACGAGCCCACGAGGAATCGAACCTCGATCACAGGATCCGAAGTCCCGCATTCTAATCCATTAAACTATGGGTCCACATAAATCAAAGCAAAATCAGGTATTTTAAACCTACTTCTTAATTAACTTTTCAAGCAATTTACGTACAGAGTTAGAATCAGCTCTCCTATTAGTTGCTCGCATAACTTCACCTATCAAATAATTGAATGACTTCACGTCTCCATTAATATAATCAATTACAACTTTCTCATGCTCTTTAATAACTTTCTTAATGATTGGTTCAAGTTCTTTC
>CAYSGT010000002.1:27386-34519 GCA_964430805.1 Candidatus Woesearchaeota archaeon | reverse complement strand
AACAATTAGGTTTTCTTGATGTTCATAAGTCAAAATAATTCCTTCCTTTAATTTAAACTCTTTAATCGCTTCAAGCAACCCCTCGATTTCTCTTGCCCTGTTCTCTTTTGTAAACAAATAACATGCCTGAATTACTTCAGAAACCTTATTTTCACATCTTATGGTGAAATCGCATTCTTTTTCTTTTTGAAAATAGAAGACATCTTTATTTCTTCTTTTCAATTCCAGAAAAACAAGATTCTCAAATATCCTTCCAAAATTGGTTTTAAAAGTCACTCCAACAATATTAAAAAATGCTGGATCAATAATATAAATTTTTCTGGGAAAAGAAAGCTGTTTTCTAATTGAATAGTCAAATCTTAAGACTTCAAAGAACAAATAAGTATTGCTTAAATAAGAGATATACTCTTTTACAGTTATTGCATTAGAAAGGCTCAAAGATTTTTTCAGAGAATTATAAGTAAAAGAAGAAGAGATATTTGTTGAGAGGATGTTTATAAGCTCTCTTAAGATTTTCTGGTTTTTAATATTATACCTAGAGATTATATCCCTAAAAAGAATATTTTCATAAATTGTCTTGATATAATCCGTATCTTTGTTCTCCAAATACTCCGGAACTCCTCCAAAATGCATATAATTTGTAAAAGACAATTTAATCTGAGCCTTATCCTCTGTGGAAAATATTAAATCATCTCTGAAAGAAAGATTATTCTTCGCTAAAAACTCTTTAAATGAAAAAGGATAAAGCTCAAATAATTTATACCTGCCCGTAAGTTTAGTTCCGAATTCTTTGCTTAATAAACTAGAATTCGAACCAGTGATAAATATCTTTTTTCCATCATCTTGAAGCCTTCTAACAAAAGACTCAAAGTTTATTATATTCTGAATCTCATCGAAAAAATAATAATCTGCAACACCATAAGTTTCCATCAAAATTTCATTTAATTTTTCAAAATCCTTCGCTTCAAAGTTTAAAAAAGATTCATCCTCAAAATTAATATAACAATAATTTTTGTTTTTAGATTTTAAATGCATAATTATTTCCATCAAAAGAGTAGATTTTCCCACTCTCCTCATTCCCGAGATAATGATTATTCGTTTATCCTCTAAAAACTTAAGAATATCTTTAAGAATTTCCCTAGACACTAAGTCTTTCTCTACAAACAGTCTTTTCTTCTGTCTTATCAGCACTTCTCTTATTCTATCAAACTCGACCATTATTCTATTAAAATAATTTGGTTTATAAACCTTACCATATACTAACTGACAGTTAGTAAGAAGTTACTTTTATACTAATTGGCAGTTAGTATGTATCTGTATCAACTAACTATCTAAAAAAACACTATTTCCCAAGCATAATCCGTAACAGCCCTTCCAAATTTATCGTTACTCGAGTAAACCAATAACCTCTTTCAACTGTTTTATCAAATAAGAATATAATCTTTCAGCTTCATCTTTTGTTGTAATTGCATCTTCATCTAAGTTGTTTTTTACCAAAACATAAGCTTCATAAGCACTACCCGAACCAGATATTTTATCTATAAATCTCAAAAATTCCTTTTTTGAATATTTCTCATTTTTAATTAATTTTCTTATTGTATAAAGAGTTCTTATCCTTAAAACAATAGTATAAATAACAGAATTATCAACCTTGCCCTTTGTAGAATCTAAAGCTCTTCTTATCAAACCAATTTTATCTTTTGTTGTGTCAATATACCATTTAAGATTTTTATAAGTAGAGTTAACATTAATATTATCCAAATAAGAACTGTTAATTAATGGAACAGCTTCCGCAAGCATTGGCCCTATGGGCAACAAATCATTTTCCAGTTTCCATTTTAAAAGTTCTTGAGAAATAATCAAAATATTGTAAATTCCTTCACTAATCATCTCTTTATCAATACTACGAGTAATAATTAAAATATCTATATCACTTTCTCTATCCTCTTCCCCTCTAGCATAACTTCCAACCAAATAAATTCCAATTATTTCTTTAGTATTAATCTGCGTACTAATAATTTTTAAAGTTTCATATAATATTATTTCAGGCGTCTTCTTAACAAGTTCAACACGAACTTCCTGATCAAGCCATGCTCTTGGTAGTATAACTGCAGACGAATTTCCCGCCCTTACTGTCTTTTTGATTTCAATATTCATTTTATTAATGCTCCTCTAAGTAATCTGTATCTTCTTTAAGCTGTTCAACAAATTTCTCATCAATCTCTTTCTGCCAATATCCCTTAGTTGTATCTTTTTTTGGTTTTTCAATATCAATCTTCTGCTCATGAATTACTATCTGTTCTTTCACAGATTCAATTCTCTTCAATCTTAATTTCTTCATTCTTTTCCTGTCAGTCATAATGTTCTAACATGTACTTACATATTTATAAACATTACCAAAGTAAGATTTTGCAAAAAAGCCTATTTCCCAAGCATTTTCTCAATTAACTTACGCGTAACTAGAGAGTCTGCGCGTCTATTAGTTAACTTCATAACTTCGCCGATTAAATAATTGAAAGCCTTGATATCTCCATTTCTATATTCAAGAACTGCTTTAGGATTCTTTTTAATTACTTCTGAAACATGAGGCTCAAGTTCTTTCTCGCTGCTTATCTTGCCTTCAACATTTGTAGGGTCAAAACTAGAAGGTACAAATTTATTGAGTATCTGTTTTGCCTGTAGTTCTGTAATCTTTCCTGATTTAACCATTTCAAGCAATTTTACAAAATGTTTAACATCTATAGAAACTTCACTCATCTTCTTATTATTATAATTTAAAACTCTCAAAAGTTCAACAGTTATCCATGGCAAAGCTAATTTGCCATCAATATTTTCAACAACACTCTCAAAGAAAATCGCAATGTCAATATCTTTTGCAAGCACGGCTGCATCTCTCGGTTGAATCTTATATTTCTTAATCAATTTATCGAGTTTAGCAGAAGGCAGTTCAGGCACAAGTTTTTCTTGTTCGCCAATAAATTTCTTAGCTAAAACCGCAGTCATCAAATCAGGGTCAACAATGAACCTATAATTATCTGCCATTTCTTTGCCGCGCATCCTCATAGTAACTCCCTTGACTTCATCGAATCTGCGAGTTTCTCTAACACTTCCCTCTTTCTTTTGACGTTCAAATTCAAAAATAATAGCAGCCTTCATTGCATCAATTGAAGTAATGTTTTTGATTTCAACTCTTTGAGTTCTTTGCTTTCCGTTCTCGTCAACTATAGAAACATTTACATCAACCTTTACACCCGCGTTTGTATCAACTGCTTTCAAGTAATTAAGAGCATGAACTAATTTATTTACCCATTCATAAACCTGTTCAGCAGTCTTAAATTCAGGAGCAGTAACAATTTCAACAAGTGCAAGCCCGCTCCTATTATAATCAACAGCCCCAGTCTTAGGATCCCAAGCAGCAGGGTCTTCTTCTAGATGCATACTTTCAATAGTTATTCCTTCAAATTTACCATTTACCCCAAGAGGCACAGCATGAGGCCCGCTCATGGTATTTTGGTATCCCTTAGGTAAATCAGGCCAATCATAATGCTTTCTCATCCAAGGCATCTCAGTATTTACCTTGCAACCAAGCATAATAGCTATCTGCGTAGCTTTCTCCACAGCAGTTGAATTAGGAGCCATCGGTTTAGCGCCGGGCTGTCCCGTACAAGTAGGACAAATATAAATATTGGGTTTTATACCTCTTTCACGTGATGCTTTACAACGACAAAAAAGTTTTTCATTAGTTACTAAATAAGCATGTATCTCAAGACCACATTTTAGTTTAACCATTCAAACAATAAAAATCAATAATATATTAACTTAATTGAACGCCTAATTTCCACCCATTCTCCTCTTCCTTTTAGAGAATTCATCAACAGCCTCACGAAGTTGCACAGGGCCAAAATCAGGAAAATGCAAATCGGTAAAATAAAATTCACTATAAACTGATTGGTAGGGCATAAACCCGCTAAGTCTTTTTTCACCGGATGTGCGAATTATCATGTCTGGATCAGGTATTCCTGCAGAGTCCATATAATTCTTTAAATCCTCCTCGTCAATCTCAGAAACACCAGACTTAATCGCTTTATTTAGAGCACGCACAATCTCATCACGCCCCCCATAATCTAAACAAATCTGCAAATTAAAATCGGAAAAATCCTTAGTTCTCTCTTCAAGTTTATCAATGACTTGCACTAATTCTTTAGGCAATCTATCTTTTCTGCCAAGATGCCTAAATCTAATATTATCTTTAATTAAATCATCTTCAATTTTTACAAGAAGACTCTTCATTAATTCAAAAAGCGAGTCTACTTCTTTTTTACTTCTTTGCCAATTCTCTGTAGAAAAACCCCATAAAGTAAAGTATTTGATTCCAATTTTTTCAGCTTCAGAAAGTAAAAGTTTCAAATTCTCATAAGCCCCAGCCTTCTTATGCCCTTCAAGTTCGTCAAGCCCATGTTTCTTAGCCCAACGACGATTGCCATCTGGGATAATCGTAACGTGTTGAGGAACCGTCTTTCCAATTCCAAGCAGCTGTTTTCCTAAATTTATAAAACTAGACTTCTGGTCAGATATAAATCCATTATCCGTTAGTATCTCAAAACCAGAGAAATCTTTTGTCTTTTTTCTCCAATAATAAGATGCTCCTTCTACTTTAGAAAGCATAGAGCCTTTATGCACTTCAGATAAAAATTCTTCAAGTTTATTTCTCTCTCCCTGTGCAACTATGAGCACCCCTCCATCGTGCCTATTTGTAGCGTACCCCATTAATCCAAATCCTTCAGCCTTCTCCTTAACAAAATGCCTGAATCCAACAGCCTGAACGCGTCCAAAAACTTCTATCTTAATTTCAGTCATTTTATCTTTTCCATTAAAGCATTTCTAAATCTATCTAAATCTTCCGTATTAATTCTAGCACCAACCGCATCTCTGTGCCCCCCACCTGTAGCTTTTGAAAGCATAGACAATATCTCTGCCAATATCTTCGCAACGTTATCTCCTCGCATAGATATATTTGTCATCACCCCCGCACTGTATGAAACACAGATATAATGATTTGGAAATATATATGAGAGTTCGTTAGACAAGTCAGAACTGATGCTTAATTGGCCGCTATAATTGTAGAAAACTAATTTGTCTCCTGCAACTGTCTTAGCTTCTTCTACTAGAATATTATACTTCTTTAGAATATCTCTATACTTAATTCCAAATGCACTTTTGCTTTCAAGTTCCTGCCCAATATCATAAGGAGTCTTACAAGCAATCAAAAAGTTTTGTAATTGAACCACATGGCTTATAGAATCTTTTAATCCAAAGCTAATTGCGCGAGCAAATTGACCTATTCCAGTAGTATAAAGTGCTTGGAAAGGGTCCTTGATACCTTTCCCCCATAATATTGAATAATTTTTAACAAAATCATCTACAAAATCAGGTAAATAGTGATCTGCAATGCAACCAATCATAACAATCCAAAGATCTTCAGCGCGCTTAGTAGCGCTATAGCATAAATAAGTTGTAGGCTCAGAACTCTTCTTCTTTCTCCTAGAAGGATTATAAGAATGAAGCATATTGTAAGAATATTTTTCAACTACCACCTCGTGATGGTCTATCCATACAATCGGGATTTGCAGCATTGAAATCTCCGTAACAAATTCCTGCCCTAGATTATGTCTATCAAGAACAAATACATAATCTCCTCCAAGTTCTTGAACTCGTTTAGCATATCCAACATCTATATTGGGGTGAGACTTAACAGCAACCCCTTTTCCCCTGCCAATAAACCGGCGTAACAACACGTAACTACAAAGCCCATCAACATCATTGTCATATAGAAATATAGGATTCTGAGCTTTCTCAAGATGCTCGCGTATTTCAGATAGCTGTTTTTTAGTTAACATATTAATCAGTAAATCAGACAAAACAGGGTTTTTAAGAGTTTAGAAAAGTATATTTTAAATAATTCTTGTTACCAATCCCATCTTAACCATAATTTACAAAGACCTTAACAATCTATCTAAAACCCTCGGTTTTAGAGGTGCTTTAACATTTGCCTTTATTGCTACAGAATCGGTTGCAGCCCCGCTTTCAGCTAATCCGACTCCCCCATAAACATCATAAATCGGCTCTTGCGTTGGCAATTTAACAAAAGATATTTCTTTCAAATCGCCTACGTTATTCGCCTTTATCATCAAGTTTGAAATCGTGTACAAACTGTCATCCATCAAAAGAGATCTCTGAACATAACCTTGGCTTTGGCCATAATATTCGTCAATCTTCTCATCCTTAACATCATGCGCTATTTTTCCTTTTAATGAAACATCTTTATCAGTTACACTAAATACAAATGCTCCCTGCCAATATTCCCATGCCTGGCCTAATTGCTGCGAATAGGTAACTGGGATAACAAGTAAATCACGAGAATCATCAAAGAACACTGCTTTGTGCTCATATTCTGCTTCAGAGTAAGACCAATCACTTTCAACGACATATTTGTCCAATTCAACAGGGTTTGCAAAGTCGCTAACATCAAACAAGGAGATTTTCAGTCCCTGCGAGCGACCTTCAAGATTAGCTTCACGCCCTATTCCAAGGAGCAAATCATCTCCAATAGGCTGAAGATAATTTGAAAAACCGGTAACTTTCAAGTATCCAAGTATTTCAGGATTTTTAGGATTAGACAAATCAATTACATAAAGAGGATCGACTTGTCTAAATGTAACCATGTAAGCCTTGTCACCTGCAAAACGGGCAGAATAAATTCTCTCGCCTGGAGCGATATCTTCCACTGATCCAACTATTTCTAAATCTTCATCTAAAACATACAGATTATTTGATGAGACTTCAATAGCCATAAATATATTCCCATTCGTTGTAGCGATTCTAAAGTATCCGTTCCTTTCATCCATCGAAAATTGATTCAATACATATCCTGAAACTTCGCCAGTTCCAGAATAAGCAATGTCTAGCCCATCAATTCCAATCTTATGGATTATTGTCTTTTCATATTTTTTGGAAACTTCTCTATAATAATCTGTATAAGCCTCAGCTTGTTTATCCCCAAAAGTTTTCTTCTCTTCGGTTGAAAGCCTATTGAAATAATCTTGAGTAATTAATGCAATCTTATCATATTTAAT
>CAYSGT010000002.1:19148-27376 GCA_964430805.1 Candidatus Woesearchaeota archaeon | reverse complement strand
TAATATAATATTCTTCATTAGAGTCATAAATTTCTTGTGCTCTTTCTTTAAATTCTCCAGGCAAAATTTCCACATTTATCTTTAGAGCATCTTCTTGAAAAGAGCTATAGTCATATGTCTTAGAGCTCGTCAAATAAATAGCATTCTGTGAAACATAAATTACACTGTTTTGACCAGTCAAAAATACATCTCCTTTGTATTCAAGGTTGTCAACATCAATAGCCATTATGGAAGTAAATACTAAGTTTGAGTCATAATAATACCCTGGATAGTATATTTTACTAGCAGAAACGCTTTCAATTTGATCCCCGGCTTTAAAATAAGGAATTATTGGATTTGCTGTCCCTGCGTACTTCGTTCCGATAACATAAATATTTCCTTGAGTGAACCTTGCAGTATAATAGCTCCCATCAATTGCAAAAGTCTCCAGTAATTCTGGATTGGAAATCAATTTATCACGAGTATCGTAAATATGAACCCTAACTTCTGAGAGTGTCGATTCGGGAGCTAGTATGGTGCTAGCTGCAGATTCTTCAGTTGCAGCATCAAGTTCAGCTCCAGCATAACCTCCATAATAGTAGCCATAAGAAGATTCTATTACAATTAATCTGCCCTCTTGGATAAAGATGCCGTTTACATAATTGTCAAACTCAAGCTCGGCAACAATATCCATGCTGTCAGCAGGATAAGCTCTAACAATCACAACCTTATTTTGATTAGCTGTGTAAATGTACTTGCCATCATTCTTAACAATATCAATTTCATCCACTCCTTCAACTTGTATGTTTGTTTGTGAGTAATCACTAGCAAAATAGTCAAAAGAGGTTGATTCTGATTTAGCTCCAAAAGCCGTTGGGGCGCCAGCACTAGCCGAAACTGCCATTCCATCCCCACTACCAGTTCCATAATTATTGTTATTAGTTGATTCTCTAAGGTAAGACTCAAGTTCAGAATATGAATTAAATTGTTTCAAATTCAGATCGTTCTCATTCGATAGTATGCTCTGATTAGTTTGAGAGTTATTTATCATAAAGCTTACAGCAAGTATCGCAGCCACTCCAAGGATCAAAAGGATTGGAATCACGCCTCCAATAATCCTTTTTGGAGAGATTATTATTCTTTTATTCGCAACCCTATAAACTGGAGTTTTCTTCCCCTTAACACTCCAAAAAAAATTAGATGATTTCTCAACTAAGCCTGCAGTAATTAATTTTTCCAAATTATAGCCCGTAGTATTTAGAGGAATGCTCAACTTATTGGCAATGTCCGTAGCAGTTAATTCCTGCGTCGCAAGTAAATCTAAAATTTTCACACAAGTCTTATTTGATAGTGCTTCAGCTATAAATCCAGTCCTAGGATCTCCTAAATCAATGCTTATAGAGCTTTTACGCATGGAAACCATAAATAAAATAGCTATTTAAACAAATCCAAGACTGCAAATACAATCGAACCATTAACGCGCTCAACAACAAAAATCTTTAAATACCCAAAGTATTAGAACAAAGCATGAATAAATGGTCTGAACTTCTTGTAGGCCTCATTTTGGTTGTTGGTGCAATTATAGTTGCATTTCTATCTGCTGACTGGGGAGCTTGGAATTTCTGGGACGCTGCTGGAGAATTCTTTAAAGGAGGCATATTCTGGCTTGTAGCCATGATAGGGGCTCTTTTCATACTCCTTGGCATCTCTGATTTGAAGAACTAACAAGAAGCTACTATAGGTAGTAATCTTTAAGTATAATCTTAATTAATAAGATTAATGAAAAAAAGAGGAAAAACCAAAAGTCTAAAACTAGAGGAAGAAAACACTCTTCTGTCTAATGAACGAACACTTCTATCATACACTCGCACAACATTCTCCGCATTAATCTTAGGATTTGCATTAATCCAACTATCCAACAACAACAGTTCACTTCTAAATATAGGGATAGCCACAATAATAGGGGGATTTATCATAGGAATAATCGGAGTAATAGAGTTCAAACTTCATAAAAAGAGAATAAGAACAGAAGCCGAAAATTAATCACTTAATCTTTAAAATTGCAGATTCAAATTCATCAAAACTGGAAATTATTGCAAAAGGTTTCCCTTTCTCAAGTCTTGCTCGTTCATGATAACCAAAATCAACAGCAATAGATCTAATTTTGACCTTATTAGCTTCTAAAATGTCTCCCAACGTATCTGTAACAAAAATAATTTCTTCATTTTTCACATTAAACTTATTCGTAACCAATTTAAATTTTTCAAATTTAGAAGTGTGAGTTTCTTTACCATAAACAAAAGAAAAAACTCCAGTCAAAGAATTATTTTTTATGTAAGAATTCAACCCAACTTCCAGGGCAGAGGATATAATGCCTAGAATGTATTTCTGCGAGAGATTTAATAAGAGTTTTTTAATTTTATTAGGAGTTTTAGCTAACAATTTGTGTTCTTGAAAAGCTGTTGGTAGATCAAAGCCTGTATCTCTGCTTTTTAGTTTAGCCCTCTCTTCATGAATATTGCCTTCAAACAGCTTACGATGCTCTTCACGAGTCAAGTATTTTATCTGCTTAGTGCTTAATTGATAATGAAGCTCATAATTATCTATAATAACTCCATCAAAATCAAAAACAATAATTTTAATCATAGAAAAACATACTAAATCTCATTTATAATATTAATTACCAAACCTCTAATTTAACTCCAATATTCTCAAAGTCTTTTTTATTTCTTGTAATAATTGTCAAATCATGAGCCATAGCGATTGAAGCAATCATCAAATCTGGTTCCTGAGTCATTTTCCCCAATTTTCTTAATCTATGATATTCTTCCCCGAAAAGTCTGCAAGATTCTTGATTGAATTCAATTAAAATAACTGAATTTAAAAAATTATTAATAACTATCAATTCGTTTTCAGCATTATTAGACAAATAAACCCCTTTATATAATTCACATAAAGTAATAAACGTAATAAACAAATCTTCGCCTTCTATTTTTCCAATTGATTCAACAACAAGAGGTTTATTTCTTAAAAAATCAATTACTATATTTGTATCAAGACAATAGCTCATAGACTATGATTCCTCAACTTAAAATTTTTACGATCTCTATATATTTCTTCCTCAATCTTTTTCCACTCATCAGCATTGTTTTTAAATGCCCCTGCAAATTCCATAATATTCCTTTTCTTTTTCATATTCATTGCAAGTTCAATTACAACTTCCGAAAAAGACTTCAAACCCTTCAAGGTCTTAAGTACATCGTAAGCTTCATTAGACAGCGAAACCATTTTAACCATGTATACGTATACGTATACGTATATATAAATCTTTCTATTGATGTCTATTAAAAGCACAGCAATTTCTATAAACTTCAAACCATCAAAAACTAAGTGTCAAACCTATGTAAAACATGCGGAGAAGAAGACTGCGACAAGCACACATTTTTCATAGGCAAACCAGTAAAATTACAAAACTTTATGGGCTCCACTCCTCCAGAGATTTTTATAGGAAAATGAAATTACCCTAATGTGTATACCGGCATCTTAGCGCCTCCAGAAACAGGAGACACAAGCATAATGTCCTCCCCGGAAAGCTGGCATCAAAACAAGCTGTCAATCTCTCAAATAACCAACTACCGAAATCAATTAATTTATGGCAGAACACAAAGTAATATAAAAAAATTAGAAACTAAATTCCTATCTGTAGTAAAAGAAGTTGCAATGACTCACAAATCAATTGCAACAGAATTTTTCTTAAAAAAACCAGTAACTGCAAATAAAGAACAAGATGACAGAAGCCCTTTAATTCCAAAGGCGGCAGAAATAGAAAAAGCAGAACTGCAAGAAAACGCCACTGTAAATCCAAAAGTAGATTACTTGGTAAATGACAAAGAAACAAAATCGGCAACAGCAATAAAAGAGCTTCATAAAGCAAATATAGAAACATCTACAATAATAAAAATTCTTTCAGCAGGACTTTTAGGCCTAAAGAAGAATAGAAAACTAGTTCCAAGCCGCTGGGCAATTACTGCAGTAGATGACACAATATCAAAAAACAAATTAGAAAAAATAAAACAATATCAGGAAATTAGCGAATACTTAGTATTCCATTCAGAATACTTGGGAAATCATTATGAGTTTCTCCTCATACCAGATACATTCACATTTGAGGTAATCGAAATATCGATAAAAAATCCTTATAAAGTAGCAGTTTGGCAGGATTACGAAACAATATTCAGTAGAAAAAAATATGCAGAATCGGTTACAGGAGCCTATTATGTAAACCGTCTAGCACTAACAGAATATCTTGAATCTATAAAGCGACAAGCAACTTGCATTGTCATGCGTGAAATCCGCCCGCAATATTATGCACCATGCGGTGTGGGCATACTGAGGGAAACAAGTCGAGAAGCATTCAAAAACCTGCCAGAAAAATTTAACACGATTAAAGAAGCCCTAAACAGCATACAAAAAAGAATAAGACAACCAGTATCAAACTACACAGATAAATCAGTAATTCTAAAGATGAAAAAGTCTCAAAGCAAATTAAGTAATTTTTTTGATTAAACAACTAAAGCCATGGCCTTATCTGTAGACGCCATCTTAACTAACTTCTTAGCCTTATCAGTAGGATCATAAACAAAACGCCCAGAGTCATCAGCATGAATTTTAAAAAACCCCTCTCTAGCAAGGATTCCAGAATAATAATGTACTCCATTTAAAGGAATATCTGGTCCAAGAGACAGGTCTTCAATTGAACATAACAAAAGATAATAAGAATCAAATCGATACTTATCATTAAGCATATCCCTAACTCCTTCAGGAGCCTCGGCTGGAACTTCTTTTGAGAAGTAATCTTGCAAGTCTTTCAAAGTGGACATGAAATATCTGAAAAATAGCAATTTATAAAACTATCTCTCTAAATGTAAAATTATAAGATTAATTAAGCATTCTCTTTCTTTAATCTCTTTAAAACTTCTTTAACGTTCTTATTCAATTGAACCATAGAGTCATCAAGCTCAGCCTTATTCTTTGTTCCAGTGCATACAAGTTTCCCATTGGAGAAAAGCAAAAATGTTGCGTTAGGAGTTCCTAATTTGTAAACTAAACCCGGGAACTGTTCAGGCTCATATTCAGTATTTTGTAACTCAAGAGCAAGTATGTTTAAGTTCAAATCAACATCAATGCTTCCAGAAGCTACTATATTTTGTACAGTAATTTTAGGCTTAGCAGTTACACGCACACCTATCTTTGCAAGTTGTTTTATAACTTGTTCAACAACTTCTTTAACTTGAGCAATGCTCTTTGTTCCAGTACAAACTAAATTTCCTGAAGAAAAAACAAGCACTGCAGATTTCGGTTTTTTTACTCTCAAAACAAGACCTGGAAATTGTTCAGGATTATATTCAGTATTACTTTGTGTCTTTGCAAGTTTAGTCAAAGAAACTTCTTTTCCAAGAGAAGCAGTAGCAACAATATTCTGAACGACTAGATTAGATTTAACGTCAGACATCTTAAGGGTATTTAAATAGGGGCCTTTATAAACCTTAGTTTTTAAAAAAAGTCAGCTTTTCTTAGCTAATCTTCGTGCACTCTTGCTAACTTCAACCTTAATATCCTCTATCGTAGCGATGTCATGAACTCCTCTCTCAGGCCTATAATGCGTAATTCTTGGGAATCTAAGAGCAAAACCAGAAGAGTAAGTGGGGCTTGGTTGAATATTTTGGTAAGTTACAGAAACAACTACTTTAGGTTTAACCATGACCCCATCAGCATTCTCACTAATAATAAGAGGCTGCAATAAAGAGTCTATCTCTTGATAAGTTGTACCTTCACTCGCTTTTTCCTTTAATCCAGAAGATACTTTTCCAATTTCTAAAAATTCATCTCCTGACTTGCAGGCAACAATAAAGCTGGTGAGCCCTCCAGCCCTTTTTCCAGTCCCATATTCACCGCCAACAATAACCAAATCCAAATCTGCTACGTCAGGTTTAAGCTTTGCCATGCTTCCAATGTATCTTCCAGAAATATAAGCAGAATTAAGATTCTTTATCATAATTCCTTCCTCTCCTATTCTCAGAGCTTCACGATAAAATTTCTCAACAACACTATCCGAGTCCGTAATAATTTGGGTAGAAGCAGATATTTTCCAAGGAACCCTCTCAACAATGCCCTCGATAAGTTTTCTTCTTTCAATAAATGGTAACTCTAATTTATTTTCTCCATTTAAATAAAGAACATCAAAAACCTTAACTTCCACAGGCAGCTTCTTTGCTAAATCTCCAATTTCATATTTGCGCTTTATTCTCTGACTTATTGCTTCAAATGGCAAATATTTATTTTTCTTAGAATCAAAACCTACAGCTTCTGCGTCTAATATAAAGTCCTTAGCATGAATATGTTTAGATACCGTTTCAACTATGTCTGGAAATTGATTAGTGACATCTTCAAGCCTCCTAGTAAATAATTTTATTTTTTTCCCATCCGAACTAATAATTACCCTAAAACCATCATATTTATGCTCAAATGCAGCGGGTTTTCCACATACTTCAAATGATTCCTCAACACTGGATACCTTTGTAGCAAGCATAACATTTAGAGGTCTTCCAGGAATAAGAGAAACATACTCAAATGCGCTAGCTCCTTTAAAAGCAAACCTCAAAACTTGCGCAAAATCAGTTACCAAATCATACACTCGCTCTATTTTATCAAGCATTATTTTATTATTAAGAAAAAAAGATTGGGCAATAGACCCTAGTAAAACAGCATCAGCAACTCCAATTCTTAGGTCTCCGAGTAAAGTTCTAATGATGTAACAAGCCTCACGAGCATCAGCTTCAATTAATAATTCGGATATGACTCCAAGCTTTTTATCCACAGAACCGTCTCCATTAATAGAAGCTATTTTTTGTAAGCTTTCAAAAACATGAGCGATAGTTAATTTCTTGGAAAATAAAGAATTTTGTTTTCTTTTACCAAGCAGCTGGACTGCAACATTTCCCAAGTCCCCCTCCTTCTTAAATGTTAAAACAATATCATCAGTAGAGAAACCAGAAGCGCGAGATATTGCCTTGATCACTAGTTGCGTAGATATTCCAAATTCACGAGAGTCATATTCTGCAAAAACCCTTCCCCTCAAAAGATAAGCATATTCTTCTTTACCTTTCAGTTTAGGCAAAAAAGAGGCAATAATTTCAATTTTCTCAAGCTTTTTAGTAGTGGCGGAAAGCCTTTCATATATTGCAACAATTTCAGAGTATAGCATTGAATTCAAAAAGAACTATTTCAACTTAAAGCTTTTGGTATGCCTTCCCTATTTCTTTTTAACAATTCCAAGACGTTCCCTATTATAAATTACTAATGCCGCTCCGCCTGCAACAAGAATAAAAATCAAAGCTGCAAATAACGTTTTATTTCCTAAAGTGCCCACAACCGCTCCTGTGATTAAAGAGATTACAGAATTGTTAGCTGCTTTTTCCTCATTATCCTCTGGAGTATTACCTAAGCTTAAGTTTTGTAGTAATGATTGGGTCGTTTGAACTCTTCTCCTACCCCCTTCCTCAGTTACACGAGGCCCCTCAGGAACAACAACAATCTGTTCCAAAGAGAATATACTATTATCACTTGTAAATAATTCATTATTGCAAGATACTTTCCATGTATAGCTCCCAATTTCTAATGAGGTGCCTGCTATTCCAACCCCGGTAGCCTCATTCAAAGTTGGAACTAACTCTAAATCAGAGGCACCAATCACATGCACCAAGCAATCAGGATAATTTCCATCGTTAAATGAATAGTTATTAAGCATAAATCGAAATTCTACTTGTTCGCTAGTAGAGGGAATCTGAAAGATTTGGCTATTTGAAGGAGAAATTAAGGAGATCGAAAAACCATTTGTAAGATGCAGCTGGTTTGTCCACTGAGGGTTTAAACCATTTCTAATTAAATCTTCTTTTACCCATACTCCCAATTCAATCATGCTCTGATTTTGAAGAGAAGTTAGTTTAGTTTCTAATAAAACAGGCCCATATGCATGTGCTCCAATTTCTTCTGCCCATACAAGACTCATAAAAGATTGAGAATTTAGCTGAGGAAACATAACAGATTCGATCATGCTTTGATCATTGTTTGTATTAAGAGTTACATCTAAAGTTACATTATTTAATTCAATGTAAGGCATATTGGCAATAACAAAATCTGAATAATATTCCCCTAAAGAAACTTCATTGGCAATATCTGAGTGAACAATA
>CAYSGT010000002.1:0-19138 GCA_964430805.1 Candidatus Woesearchaeota archaeon | reverse complement strand
AAAGTAATGGCAAGATTGAGAGATGGTTTGATTGTTATGAACGAAACAGAAAAGCATTTGAAACAAAGGAATCTTTTGTACATTGGTACAACGACTTGAAACCGCATAGGTCTTTAAACTTTGATGAACTTGAAACGCCGTCTGAAGCTTTCATAAGGAAGATGAGAAAATGAGTAACCCAAAAAATCTATCGTTAGGAAAGAATAACGGGAAACTTCATTGGCAATATCTGAGTGAACAATACCTGTAGGAATGTATTGATCCATATATAAATTCTGATTGTCAAACCACCCTTCATACCAAACATAATTTACTCTTTTGCTAAAATGGTTTGCCGAGTCCAGAGGTAAAACAAAAATGTGATGAGAATTGCTTTCATTTATTCCTGCAAAGGTAATAGTCCTGGCAGTACTATTAATATAAAAATAATAAGTGTTATTTGTTTGAGGGAAGTAATGAAAATATCCGTAATAATCTTCGTTTAACACTCCATCTTGATTATCAGAAAGCGATGAACTTAAGGCAAACCCAGTTACTAACAAGAAAAACGCAGACAAAACAAAAACAACTCTATGAGATATCATCTTTTCAACACTGCAAAGATATACAAAAACTCTTTTTAAATAAACTTGTAGTCTAGTCTATACAACATTTAACGTGCAGAAAACTAAAGCCACCCCTTCTTTCTAATTCCGCCATCATAAATCTGAAAAGTCAAAGACTTTTCAGGCAAACTTCTATGCTTACGTAAAAAAGCAGTTCTACGCCCAGACTCATTTTCCATCTCAATTAAACACTTGCTCCAATATTTTACAATATCTCCAGCGACCATTCTGCTTTCATTCTTCCAACTATATATCTGATTTGTAACTAAAACAGGAATATCCTGCTTACGAGCAATCTCAACAAGCAACCTCATCTGCCTGGTAAGCTCGGCATTAACAGATTGCATATTCTCAACGCCTTTATCGCTGTCAGACTCTCGAGCATCTGCAAAATCAAGACGATAAAGCATAGTCATACCATCAACAACAATCAAAGAAACATGTTCTTTAACATATTTCAACAACTGGTCAAAAGCCTGCTGTTGTTCTTTAAAATTAGTAGGTTTTAAAATAATAATATTTGCAAGAACACTATCGAGAGTAAGATTCTCACCGACTCCATTAGTAGACTTTGAAGAAAAAAGCTGTTTGACTCGCTCAGTTGAAAATCCTCCTTCAGTATCTACAAAAATCACCTTATTCCCTTTTTTAGCCTGAGAAACAGCAGCAATCATACAAAGATTAGTCTTACCGCTTCCAGGTCCACCATAAAAAGTAGTAATAATTCCAGAATCATATCCTCCATTAAGCCAAACATTCAAATCATAACAGCCTGCAGAAATTCTACCCATAAAAAACAAAAAATAAAGAACTATAAAAAAGTTCTTGTCATCCAGTCAGAACTTTTTTATGCTCGAAGTGTTCATCAGATACACTGGGACATAAAAAAGTTCTCGTACTAAACAGCTACGTGTAAATTCAAATAAAAAACAAATTAAACAAAAAATACCATTATCTGCGTCCTTTTTTCGAAGACTTAGATGCCATCTTAGGTTCTTCACACATCTGGCACTTCTTACACAACAAAGCATGTAGAAGCAACAAAAGTGCAGCAATAATAATTACCCATTGCGAAGACGAATTAGCAATATAAGCAAATATTATAATTACCACAGCTAAAACCGACTCAACCCAATTGCATTTGCAACTCATAAAACCTCCTTAGAGGAAGTAGTGAAAAATCCTTAATAAATCTGTCTATCATCGCAAAACTCTGAGGAGTTTGCTAGTGTTTTGTGAGAACAGTTGATAATCGGAAAGATACTAACTCCAATCTAAAGACTTAAAATCGTAAGATTTTAACGAATTAGAAACTATCAAGTTTCTAAGACTTCAATTCTTTTAGTGAGAATTGAATTTATTAGATAATTAAAATTATCTAAGATAGAGATTTCAACTAGTATTAATTATTTATCAATGCCCTTAAGAAGCCCGTTCAAATCCTTATTTATCGCACTCACAGCCTCACTAATTGCCTTCTTAACAGTCTTACCAGAACTCTCTACTCTTAAAATAACCGGCTTAGTCAAATGGTCGCGCCTCCAAGCAGCAAACTTAATTCCTTGATCATTCAAATAAACACGAAGAATTTCAGCAACAGTCAAATTATCAACACGAAGCTCAATCTTATCAGATTCTTGAGAGATTATTTGAACATCCATGTTAATCAACAGAAATAATGGTTTTTAAAGACTTCTATTTGTGAAAATAGAATTTATTAGAAGTTATCAGGCCCCTAAGTCTTCCATTCGTTAGAATTGAAGTATCAAAGAGAATCAATTCTTTAAGAGTTATACGTGTTATTCTATAAACTCTAAAGTGTCTAAATAAGACGGATAAGCTTATATTAAATTCAATTAAGAATTCTTTATGGTTATGCATCCATTAGTAAGACTTCCCGATTTGATTAATGCTTTGGGCCTTATGTTTACAGCATTAGGAATTTATTTTGTAGGTTCTCAGCTTAAAAGAAAATTGATTATGATTATTGGACTTATTGGACTCGCCATATTCATGAATAGCTTCTTACTTTTCTTTTATTTATTTTGTAGAGATTATTTTGCCTTACTACCAACATTTACTAGAAAATTTTTAGGAATTCCATTCTAATATATTATTTTAAATATTGATCTAAGATTTTTTGAGGACTTATTCTACCACCATCTAAAACAAACTTCATATTCTCTGCTATCCTCTGGACAACTGGAACTGTTACACTATTGCCTGCTTGATGGTAAAGCTCGCTATCAGATAAATCTAAAGGTAATTTAAAATTTTCAGGAAAACCTTGAAGTGAAAAACATTCCCTCGGAGTAAGTTTTCTTATGCCTTTTGAGTTTTTTATCAATGGAACGTTATGGCCTCCCCTCCCCATATTAGCAGTTAATGTGGGAACAACTCCTTTCTTATTAACTCGTACATATCTTCTTCTCCACTGATAAACTGTATGCTCTGAACTAATATCTGCTTTTATCTTTTCATAAAGGGGTTTGTTATTATAATAATATTTATCATCTGCTTCTTCAGCAGTTAAATCCCTAAAGCTTTTAGTTAAAGGTATTTTTTTAGGGAAATCGAAGGCTTCTGCCTTTTTTTTGTCTAAAAATCCTACAATAAATATTCTTTCTCTATTTTGAGGAATATCCCCGTGAGTCATACTATTAAGAATTTCATATTTTATAGAATAACCTAATTTTTCAAGAGTTTCTTTTATTATTTTAAATGTCCTACCTTTATCATGCCCTTTAAGATTTTTTACATTTTCTAAAAGTATTGCTTCGGGCCTTCTTTCCCTTAAAATTTGAGCAATTCTAAAAAACAAATTCCCACCAATATTTTCATCTTTAAACCCTTTACGATAACCTGCAATAGAAAATGCTTGACAAGGAAATCCTCCGAGAAGGATATCAAATTCAGGAAGTTTGGATACATCTACTTTCCATATATCTTCAATATACAATTTAGGTTCTTTATGGTTTGAGTCATAAGTCTTTTTACAATTTTTATCAAAATCATTTGAATAAACAGTTTTAAATCCAGCTTTCTCAAAGCCAAGTCTAATCCCTCCTACACCTGCAAACAAATCAATTGTCCTCCTCTCTTTCCCCATTGAACCAACCATTTACCTTTATTTTAATTACTTATCCATTACTTAGTAAAGTAATACTGTATAAAGTAATAATTAGTATTTAAATATTTCTATTACAAAGTCAAACTTTATATAGTAAATAGATTTAAAATAAAAATGCCAGAGATACAAATAAAAGTTAGAGGATACAAGTGCAATAACTGCGAATATATCTGGCAACCTCGCTCCAGTAAAGAAAAACCACTAATCTGTCCAAAATGTAAGTCTGCGCGCTGGGATAAAGAACCTAAAAATAAGAATTAATTATAATTTACAAATCTTGACAGGTTTCAAACCCCTTGGTTTTATTATATTCTCAACTATTGAAAATCTCGGTCTTCTACCTTGTGCCTGCTGGTCTCCAAAATTCTGCTTCTTGTTAACTTGGTGTTTGTAAATCCAATCAGCCTCTATCTTGTAAGCTTTGAAAGAACCGTCACCAACCGAAAAATCAAGGAAATATAAAATATCCCATTCCGAGCGAGGTCCGAAAGAAGATAAATCTTCATCAATACTTGAAGCTTTTATCTGTATTCTTTCACCAGTTTTTCTATTAAGAACATCATAAGAGCATTTGCCTTGCTTTAGCTTAACAACTCTTACACATTCAGAAAAGAATATACAAAAAGCATTTTCACTTATAGCTTCTGGCAGATTAATGCCTCTTGTAGAGATTTTCTTTATGGAATTATTAAGCTTCTTCCACTTAGAGTAAAGTCTCCTTAATCTCCATCTATCAAGCGTTTCAGGAATAGTAACAAGAGCTTCAATCTCTTTACCGTTTATTTGATACTTTCGCCATTCAATTTTCATAAAAAAGTCAGTTAAAACGAATTTTAAAACCTATCCCTTAACAATCTAGATGTAACTATTTTTGAAATATCTCAATACTTAGAGATTTTAATAATTCCAAGAGTTCATCTCCTAAATCTCTGCGATAAAATATCTTCTTTTTCAATTCTTTTTGGTGATATTCATATACTTTCCATCCAACACCTTTAACTGGATCAATGAAGGAATCAGCTACTCCAGAATATAGCCTATTATTACCTTGTTTTTCAAATTTAGCTATTGGAACTCTAATCTCATTAAACAAAGTCAAAGTTTCATTAATTTTTTCTTTCATATTTTTCTCAATATTATCTTTATTTTTAGTAATTTGTTTGATAACCCTTATTAATTCATAAGCTCCAATAACCCATAGTTTAGAGAGAAGAAGATATCTTCTTTTCTTAGGCAAATGCCTTTTCAATCTAGACTTAATCTTAATTTTTTGTAATTCATTTATTAACCAGACATCCAATTCTCCTAAAGCTTGAAATTCTCCGAGCAAAAGTATTTCAACATATTGAATACAATAAGAATTTTTTATCCACTCATCAATTCTAGTTCTATCCATCCTAATTTAGATTAATCTAAAATCTCTATATATGAAGTTTCGTAAGAAACGAATATTTGAAATTCACTCAAGAATTTCTATATCTGAAGTTTGTCCTCCACAAACGAAGATTAGAGATTTTAATCTAAAATCTCTATATCGTTCCCTGCAATACCCGCAGAGTCTTTAAAGACCGTTCCGGCATTCTTAACTGCAGTCTCTTTCTTAACCTGCTCGCTACGTTTCTGCAAATCTCCCAGATTAACCTGGGCAATAGAAGCGGGATGTTTTCTTAAATTTATTCCAAAAACCTGCTCAATCCTAGAGATCAAAACAAAATCATCTGCAGGTAGCTCTCCTAGCTCAATCACCTTGACATTCTCTTCAGTAGATTGTATCATCTGCGCAAGTTTAGCTCTAGTCAGATTATGCGCCTTCCTTTGTTTGGAAATCTCCCAGTTAAAGTTAGGGACCAAATCTTGTAGGGCATTGTTTTTCTTTCCGCCAAACTTGCCGTGTTTCCAATCAGAAATTATTGAGCTCTTAACAGCCGCCTCACGCGGTCTAACTGGCGAAGCAACTGGTGCACTAGGACTAGGTGAACTCACAATTTTTCTTAAAATAAATAAATCTTCTAAAATTGCAACTCTCTCGGGCAGCCTAATTATCTCTCCGTCTTTTATCGCCTCAACGTAATTAACATCATTCTGTTGTCTCAAATCAAGATAATCCATGAATAACCCCAACTAAAGCTCTTTAAATTATTTATGGTGAAGAAAGAGTAGTGTTTAACCCCTCTCCAAAAACAATTTTGTCCAATTCTTCAAGGGAAATAATCTCGTTAACTTGCCTACTTCCATCAATAATCATAGTAGGATAAGAATTAATGCCCATAAACCTTACAAAAACATCTACCGAAGCCAAGTTAGTATCGACTGCAATGGGAATAATTATCAGCTCAGAAGGATGATTTTCCTTTAAGTCAAGAATCTGCCTCGAAAAGTAATTTTGTTTAGAACTTATCTCAACGTCATCCAAATTGTATAGATAGAGATAATTAATTATGTGAAAGTCGTCGTTGCAGCGTTCTTTCAATTGTTGCGCCTCGAAAAGCAAAAGAGCCCTGAGAAGATCATATCTCTTATGCAGTAGCGTCAAGTCCTCCAGTCTGCCGGTAGCATCTGCGTCTTCAAGTTCAATAGCTTCGTCATAAATCTTATCTGCAAAAAGGAACAAGCTTTCCTTAGCTAGAGAACAGGAAACATTAGAATCCGCTATTATTCTCTGCCTAAGTTGCTCATCAATAATGTTAAGTTCAGAGTCTACTAAATGAGATCTTATATCTTCTGACTGTTTTGATTCAAAAAAGAAACCCAGAATCATGCCTAAGAAGAAGACTATTGCGGTAAATACTAGAGCTTGCCAAAAAGCGTGTTTACTCATTTTAAATCACTATTACCAGGAATATTTTCCTCTTAAATATTTGTACAGGGCGGTTATCATAATAATTGGGTATATTGCTAGGTAAATTAGCTGATAATAGAAAATATTAAATAAATTTGTTTCTTTTCTTCCCCTCATATCCATTATGCTTAACCCAATTAAAACAAATATAAACGCCCAAATAAAAAGAACAACCCCGAAAAAGTTTAAGACAGTTGGCTGAATGTTTAAGTCCTGAAATCTTAAAAGAGTAGTTCCGCCATAAAGGGCATATTTAGTTACCAAAAATTTAACCAAAACCTTCTTAGTCATCAGATAGATAAAGAGCCCAAGCCCAAACAAACCAAGAAAGAGAGAAAAACTAAAGAAAGGAATAATAAAGGCCCCAAGCATGCCCTTTCTGAAAATAAGAGATTTGTATTTAACAATCGCCTGCGTTCCTCCGATGTTCCATCTAACTCTTTGTCTCCACCATTGCCTGAATTTCTGCGGAGTTTCAGAATAAACACGGGCGGCAAGGCACATTCTTGCAGAATAACCTGCAGAACGCAAGCGCCATACTATCTCTATGTCTTGAGTCATATTTTTAGTGTCAAAAAGCCCGACATTGAGTAAAACAGATTTACGGTATAATGCAAATGGTCCGGGAGTAACGTATACCGCGTCAATGCAGTCTAGAAGTTTTCTTGACCAGGAAATAATAGAATATTCTATCATCTGAAGTTTCTGCATAAACGTGCTGGCGCCATGAGCCATAACAGCGCAGGTCACGGCAGCAACTTTTCTATCTGCCTGTAAAAAGCCGATCATTTTAATCAAAGCATCTCGTTCAGGCGCAGAGTCAGCATCAGTTACAGCAATAAATTCATATTTGGCTGCTTTAACTCCTATATTCGTGGGTTCAGCAGCTCCTCCAGAATTCCTACTATTAATCATTAATTTTATCTTCCCAGGATACTTTTGAACATATCTTTTAACAATTTCAACAGAATTATCTTTAGACCGATCATCCACCACAATAATTTCAATTAAATCTTTCGGATAATCCAAATTAAGCAAAGAATCAAGTGCTTTTGCAATAGTTGAAGACTCGTTATAACAAGGCATAACTATACTTACTGGAACAGGAATACATTTGGGATAATCAAACAAACGTTTCCGATTAGGCAGCCATATAAAAATCAGCAGGCTTGTCATATATAATGCAATAAAAAGGTAAATGTAGAATACAAGCTCTATAAAATTAAACATTTTAATTTACAACAGCATCTTTAGTTTCTTCGCTAACCGGAAATTTATTTTCAGCGTCATTTCCTACATTAAAGTAATTGTAAAAACTCTCACTAAGAGAAATATCTGCCGTATGGCCAAATTTCTTTTTATTTATTAAACCCATAGAAACAAACTTAGCAATGTGGTCATAAGCCTTATTTCCTCTTATTTTAACTAAAATAGACTGTTTCATCGGTTGTTTATGGGCAATAATCGCCAGCGTCTCCTGTTCTGCTTTTGTAAATTCAGATTCTCCTGTAGCCAAACGATTAACAAAATGAATAAAATCAGAATGGACATCCATCTTCCACAAGTCCTCCCGGCGAACTACTTCAATTCCGCTTCCCCTATACTTCTCTTCAAGAGTACGAAGTATGTCTCTAAGAAGAAGAGGGTTTAAGTCAGTTAAAGCAACAAGCTCTTTCATGGTCAGGAATTTTCCAGAAACAAATAAAGCGGCTTCGACTTTACGTAAGTTCTCTTTCTCGCGAGCATTATCAACTTCAGCTATAGAATCTCTACTAACCGCTACTTCACCCATTAAATCTTAATCTCAACCCAATTTAAAAACATTCTTCTAGGAAATTATTTCAGCCCAGAAACACGATTAAAGTGCTCTCGATTAACGCGGCGATTACAAGCAGAGGAAAAACCACTGTCAAAAATGCAAGTAAACTCTTGTTAAATCTAGTTCTGAAAGTCTTAATCCTATTGGACCCAAAGAATGACATCCCTAAATGGATACCAAGCCCAAGAGAAATAAAAATAGCAGGCAGCTCGAATATTCCATGAGGCAGCAGCTTCCATAAGACCCCATATCCAGCAATAGGTGCCACCTTTGAGTAGACGTAACCCAGAATAGCCCCGTTAAATATAGCGTTGAACAATGGAAATATTCCCAAAATAGCCCCTAAAAATAAAACAGACAGTGCACTGGTAATATTCTTGCTAAATATAAACCAAATAAGTTCTACATAGTCTAGATTCTTAGTCGAATCAACAATTTCTTCCAGAAGTTTATCAAAAAAACCTAATTGAGCAGAAAAAACATAACCAAAAATAGAACTTGCAAAAAATATCAGAGCAGAAACATAAACATACCTCTTATGCTTCCCCAAATAAGAAAAAGAATCTTGAACTAAATCTGCAAATTCACGTTTCCAATTCTTATTTTTCCCAACAATTTTTCTAACCATTATTTTATAACCTTATTAAGAATCTTAACTTTCTGCTTATACTTCCCTCGTAAATAAGCACCATAAACCAATCCTGCAACAAGCCCCCCAAGATGAGCCATATTTCCTATAGGCAGCTTAACAAACACCCCAATAACAAGCAAAGGAACTATCGCGACAATAGGAGCAAGCCAGAATGGCAGACTAAGAGGCAGAGATAGTCTTCTAAAAGAAGCATTTGGAGAAAACATGGCAAAGATCATCAAAAATATCAAAATACCTCCAATGATATCTAAAGTGCTGGAAATAGTAGGAAGGATAGTCCCCAATAAAACTTGCAAAACTATAACAATCAAAGGTCCTACAATCAGATAAATTCTTTTTCTAGGTAAGAGTGTCGCAAGAACCCCGATTAATCCAAAAATAGCCCCGCTAGCACCAACTGCAAGGTCGTCAATGCTCCCAAAAATAAAGTCTCCCCTTGGTACAAAACCTCCAATATATGCAAAAAGAACAAAAAACAAGCTACCAAGTACTCCAGCAAGTAAGTAAAACCAGATAAAACGCTTTCTCCCGATAATTCTTTCAGTTAGTCCTCCTAAAAAGAATAAAGAAAACATATTAACAAATAAATGAAAGAAACCGCCATGCATAAAAATGCTGGTTATTATGGTCCACAAGTGTTGCCCAGATAAAATAAGGGAAGGTTTTATTGCTATAAAATCAAGCAGAGAAGGAAAAATAGCAGACAAAAGAGCAAATAAAAAGAAGAAGACTGCATCAATGAAGATTATAATTCCAGTTACGCTATATCTCGAAAAAAAACCACCCTCAACTTTTTGACGTCGAAAATCTCTTCTAACAACCATTAATTATTTCTTCCTCTTTGCTGCTTTTTTAACAGTTTTTTTGGAGGTTTTTTTCTTAGTGCTCTTCTTAATCTTGCCTTTCTTTGCATCGCTTGATTTCTTTGTCTGTTTAGGAACACGGGTCAGAGCCAATTCCTCTATAACTACCTGTAATTGAGCAGCTTTATCGCGGAGTTTTTGCGAAGATTTCTCAAATTCTTTAATACTTTCTAGAGGGTCTTTCAAAGAGTAAACTTGCCCGCATTCAACACAAGTAAAGTCATGTAAAAGCGCCTGTTCTTCCATTACCTCAATACCGCAAGTCTTGCAAATATAATATTGCTTCGTCTTCCTGCTTTGTAATGCGCCTTCTTGTTGCCCTATTTCTTTCAAGATAGAATTTCTATAGCTGACAAGGCACTTATAATCATCAAGTGTCCAGAAATAAGTGTACCATCCGCCGCTCTTCAAATCCTTCTTGCGCATGAAATAAACAAGCCCGTGGTCAGCTAGTTTATAAAGAATATTTCTTGTTTGATTTATAGTCATATTAAGCTTCTTCGCGATTAAAAATTCATTAACATTCTTCTTTTTGAATAAAATTGCAACTATTTTATCAGCGCCTCCTCCAGCGACGATAGAGATATATTCATTCAAAAATTTCTCGAGCATGTAATTGAGTGGACAGACAGACAATAAAAACCTTTCTAAAAAATATGTCACCCCTTAGCAATTAAGATAAACCTATATAAAGAAAGTTGAAAAATAATAATTGAAAAGATGTTTGGCATAAAAAAGAAAAATTCGTCAGGTGAATTACCAGATTTTCCTTCAATAGGAGGTCCTTCAATGAGGGATTATCAAAGAACAATGCTTCCTCCAATAGAATCGCAGCAAGAGGAAGAAGTACATGGTCTGCCTTCTTTTCCGGATTCATTAATGAAAAAGGGATTTAGTCAAAGTATGATAAAAAGCGCTGTGGAGGATAGTGATGAAAACTTGCCAGAATTGCCTGAATGGAGCAAAGAAAGTGAAAAACAACCCCCTATGAAATCTGTTAAAACAGTAGAATTAGATGAATGGAGCCCAAAAACTTCTCCAATGCCGCAGAGAAAACAAATGAGTGAAAACCCCATTCCAATGAGCAGTTCAATGAATGAAAAGCGACCCCTTTTTGTAAAGCTGGAAAAATTTAAGGAAGCAAGAGACTCTCTAGTAAAGATATCTGAAAAACTTGGTCAGATGGATGAGCTCCTAAAACTGATTAAAGACCTAAAGGCAAAAGAAGATGGAGAAATTTCAAGCTGGGAAAAAGATATAGAAAATATAAAAATGAGAATCTCTTTCGTAAATAAAGAGATATTTGAAAATGCCTACTGAAGAACAATTCGTCGGATTAGATAATCCGCAGGTAGTTACTGGTAGAAAACAATTACTTTACTGTGAAATGGAAGTTCTCACATCTTTACAGAAATATGATCGATATAAAAAATTCCGTAAAGAAGAGCTAAGTCTAAAAAGTCTCCTTAAAAAGGTCATTCTAGAAATGCGCAAGGAAATGGATATGATTATAGAATACATGCCTCAAATAAAAGTAGGCACAACTAGTGCAGAGGCAATAAAAATAATTCCTGCAAAAAGAGATGCCCTAGAAGACGAAATCCAGAGCATCAGAAGAAAAATAGCCGCTCTAAGTGGTAAGTGAATAATTTTAAAAACAGGGTAATCTCGTTCAATATATGATAACAAGACAGACGTTAATCAAAAAATATATTGAGTTCTTTAAGTCAAAGAAGCATAATGAAATTCCAAACGCCTCATTAATCCCCTCAAACGATCCCACAGTTCTGTTCACAACAGCAGGAATGCATCCTCTGGTGCCTTATCTAAGCGGACAGCCGCATCCTTTAGGTAAACGCCTTGTAAACGTTCAGAGATGCATCAGAACAGGAGACATAGATGAAGTTGGAGACACAACACACCATACATTCTTTGAAATGTTGGGCAACTGGTCATTGGGAGACTATTTCAAAAAAGAAGCAATTGAATACAGTTTTGAATTTCTAACAAAAATCCTCAAAATACCATTAGATAAATTAGCAATTACATGTTTTGGAGGAGACAATGATGCAGAGAAAGATGAAGAGTCAGAAAAAATATGGTTATCCTTAGGAATACCAAAAGAGAGAATCGTATTTCTTCCAAAAAAAGACAACTGGTGGGGTCCAGCCGGAAACACCGGAATATGTGGCCCAGACACAGAAATGTTTTACTGGTCAGATAAAAGCAAAAAAGCACCAAATGTTTTCAACCCAGAAGATAAAAAGTGGGTAGAAATAGGAAATAATGTTTTAATGCAATATATTAAAGATAAAAATGGAGATTATAGTCAATCAAAACAAAAAAATATTGATTTCGGAGGCGGAGTAGAACGCACTCTTGCCGTTCTAAACAATCTAGAGGACAACTATCTGACAGAAGTATGGCAGCCAATAATAAAAGAAATAGAAAAAATATCTCATAAAGAGTACAGTAATCACAAAAAAGAAATGAGAATTATTACAGATCATGTTAAAGCTTCAGTTTTTATTATTGCAGATGGAATATTCCCAAGCAACACGGGTCAAGGCTACATCCTAAGAAGACTGATTAGAAGAGCAATTAGGTACGGAAAGATTTTAAGAATAGAAACCAATTTCACAACAAAAATAGCAGAAAAAGTAATTGAAATTTATGAAGATTATGAAAATCTAACAAAAAACAAAGAAATAATATTAAAAGAGCTAGCTAGTGAAGAAACAAAATTCAGAAACACCGTAGAAAGAGGAATAAGACAATTCGATAAGCTAGCAGAAAATCAAAAAGAAATTTCAGGAAAAGAATCATTCTTATTATTCCAATCGTATGGGTTTCCCATTGAAATGACGCAAGAAATGGCAAGAGAAAAAGGCATCAAAGTAGACAAAAAAGGATTCGAAGAAGAATACCAAAAACATCAAGAACTTTCAAGAACAACTTCCGCGGGTACATTCAAATCAGGCTTATCAGACCATTCGGAAAAAACAACAAGACTGCATACCGCAACTCACTTATTGAATGAAGCAATGTCAAGAGTTCTTGGACCAGAAGTGGCCCAGAGAGGCTCAAACATAACACCAGAAAGAACAAGATTTGACTTCGTATTCAATAGAAAGCTTACAGACGAAGAAATAAAAGAAATAGAAAACAAAGTAAACGGCATAGTAAAAAAAGCGCTAGAAGTAAAATGTGAAGAACTAGAATACAAAAAAGCAACAGAGTCTGGAGCCAAAGGAGAATTCGGCCATAAATATCCAGAAAAAGTTTCAGTTTACACAGTCATAGACAAAGAAGAAAAACGAGGCTATTTCAGCAAAGAAATTTGCACAGGCCCTCATGTAAAGAACACAAAAGAAATAGGCAAAATAAAAATCACAGAACAATCCAGCGTTTCAGCAGGAGTCCGTAGAATCAAGGCAATTGTTGAATAATTTCAAAACAAGCTAACAATTATAGCAGTAATTCCCAAGATAGCGGTATATAAACCAAACCACCTCAAATTCTTTCTATTATTAAGAACATACTTAAAAGATAAATTCATGAACGCAAGTCCAAGAATAAAACATAATAAAGCAGGAAACAGATATTCTACAGGAATTGTTCTATTCCCAAAAGTAACCAGATTAGCTCCAATTATTACAGGAATAGCGAGTAAATAAGAGAATTTTATTGCATTTTTCTCATCCATCCCAAAGAATAATCCGCTAGAGATAGTCATTCCGCTGCGAGAAACCCCAGGAATAAACGAAAGCATCTGCGCAATTCCAATAAAGAAAGCTCTTCCAAATCCAAGATTCCTGTTGCCTCTTTTATGAGTAAAACTTCCTATAAATAAAACAACACTTGTAATAAGCCATCCAAAACCAAGAACAAGAAGACTACTAAATAACCCGTCAAATAATCTAAAAAATGCAAAACCCGCAATTGCAGCGGGAATGCTAGCAGTCAAAAGCAAGAACCCCAATTTAGCATTATGCGTTTTCCAATTTCCATTCAAAATATCCGTTATAACATTAACAAGGTCTTTTCTAAAATAGACAAAAACAGCCATTAAAGTGCCAAAATGAAGAGAAACTTGTAAAGCAAGCCCATTATCCAACCCAAGTAGACGTTGGATTACTGAAAGATGACCAGAACTAGAAACAGGAAACCATTCCAGAATTCCCTGCACAATCGCCAATATTAAAGCTGAAAATATCTCCATAAGAATAACACAAAAGAGAGATTAATAAAAATAACTATTCATCTCCTTCTGTCCTGAAGGCAATCCACTAAAATTAAACTAGGATTATTGTGAATTGCCTTTCTAAAGATTCTAGAATTTAATCATCAGAATCTTGTATATCAGACAATCCGTGGATTACATCCAGGATAGTGCGTTCTTCAGGCGTGATGCCATAAAAGGCGTCTACAACCGACAGTTGTTCAACAACCGCTACCATTCGCCTGTCTCGCAGAATTTGTAAGTTAGCCATCATCTACACCTCCAATAATTCTACATCAAACTTCTTTATATACAAAGCACAAACAAGAATATAACAATCAAAGCATATTTATCATTAAATACCAAACAACTGAAAAGTAATAAACTAGTTCTTTATAAACAGTTTCACCAAAAAAAGACAAAACAATGTAACTAAGGAATTCGCAGGTGGTTTGTGTCGTTAACTCTAGTCATTCTCCAAAGACCAGTGCTTCCAATATCTTCGTGTTGAAGTACCGAAATGCTTGAAGGCCATAATGAAAAGTGTCTGGTTGAATGCAGAGGCATTCCAGTAAGTCTGCTTATGATTGCTCTGTGTATTCCATCCCCCAAAGAAATTATAGCGTCTTTTCCATCTTTAACTACTTCCTCAACGAATAAATTAATGTATTCTAAATTTTCAAGGTCTTCCTGATTATAACTTCCTTCAATGGTAGATTTCTTAACTTCAACAAATCTTTCATCGTGAACCAATGGAATCTTCAAAGATCTACTTAATAAGCTGGCGCCTTGAGTAGAAACAGTATGCCCATTAGCATATATCCTTTCAGCTCTAAATCGATCAGCCAAAAGTCTTCTAGTAAGTAAATTAAGCTGCAATAACCCGTTATTAGTTAGCTGCTCGCCATCGTTCTCGCCAGGATGTATTAAGTAAATTTTCATATTTGTATCTTTTAACTAGTCATATCAATCTTTTTAGGCAAACAATGAATTTATTTGCCTTTTTAAACCCTCACACTTTTTCCACATTATAAAGTTTTATTAATAACCCCTAGTATCTTCAATTATTATGAAAGTAATCATGTATATGGCTATGAGTTCTAACGGAATGATTGCTAAAGGGGACGATGATACTAGCTGGATATCCAAAGAAGAATGGGATGGTTATAGTAAGGCAGTTCGTGCAGCAGGAAATCTCATTGTCGGTAGAAGAACCTATAACATTTTAACTAAACAACCTGAATTTATAGAATTTAAAGATGTTAAACTAATAGTAATCTCTAAAAGCAAATTTAAAACACTTGCACCAAATCATCATTTAGCACATTCACCAAAAGAAGCATTAACTTTGCTTAAAGGAGCCAAACAAGTAATTGTAGCTGGCGGAGGTGCTCTAAATTCTTCTTTTCTAGAAGAAAACCTAATTGATGAATTATATTTAGATATAGAACCAATTATTTTAAGTCAAGGAATTCCTATTTTCAAAGAAAGTAATTTTGAACGAAAATTAAAACTCATAGGGCAAAAAATGATAACGCCTCATGAAATCCAATTGCATTACCAAATTCTAAAATAACTATTCAACATAAATTCCCGGTTTTCCAGGTTTAGCCTTGCCACTCTTACTTTGTGGATCATATTTCTTTTTATCATTTACAGCAAAAACAGAAACTTCAACATTAAGTCTTTTCTTCAAAGTGGGGGAATCAAATAACTTTAGTTCAGAAGGAATAACATAAAGATAAACATGTGAGCCAGTTTTACCTTCTTTCTCTTTAACAATCTTCAAAATATTCTGTACGTCAGAAACAGTCTTTTCAAAAGATTCTTCAGCCTTATCAATACTACCATCAATTTTAGATTCGTCAGCAACAGGCCAGTTAGATATAGAAATCAAATTCTTACTATCAATAAATGAATGCCACAGCTCTTCAGCAATATGAGGCGCAAAAGGAGAAAGTAATTGTAAATAAGTTGCAAAGTCCGCCTTATCAATTCCATCTTCAAAACTGTCAAACAAAGCTCTCAATTTAATTACGGCCATATTATATCCAAGTCCCTCAATCTCTCTGCTAATTTCAATAACCGCCTTATTCACTTTGTGTTGAATTCTAGTAGAAGATTTTCCAAACTTAGCGTTCTTTCCATAAGCAAAAATCCTTTGAACAAATTTGTGCATTGATTCCACGCCATTAGCGCTCCATGAAGAGTCTTTATCTGGGGATGCAATGCTGACTAAAAATAATCTAAGAGTATCAGCTCCATATTTATTACTTATATCCAAGGGATCAACAACATTTCCTCTTGATTTAGACATTACAACTCCATCTTCCCCGTGGACCATGCCCTGATTAAACAATCTCTTGAAAGGCTCGCTAAATGTCAGGTATCCTAAATCACGCAATGCCTTAGTAATAAATCTGGCATACATCAAATGTCCGCACGCGTGCTCTGCTCCGCCAACATAAAAGTCAATAGGCATCCAGTAGCTCATAGCATCAGGCGATAAAGGCATTTTACTATTTCCAGGGTCAGTAAAGCGCAGATAGTACCAGCTGCTATCCATGAAAGTGTCCATGGTATCCGTTTCCCGTCTTGCCTCTTTTCCGCATCCAGAACATTTAACTTTGATAAATTTCTCATTAGTAAGTAAAGGATTTCCTTCCCCAAATTTAACTTTTTCAGGCAAAAGCACAGGTAAATCCTTTTCAGGAACAGGAACAATCCCGCAATTATTGCAGTAGATTATGGGAATAGGCGTTCCCCAGTATCTCTGACGAGATATCAACCAATCACGCAATTTATATTGTGTCACAAATCGACCAAGCTTCTTAGACTCAAGAGTTTTAAGAATATGTTCTTTAGCTTCTTCGCTAGTAAGACCATTAAAGTCTCCTGAATTAATCAAAACCCCTTGATCCTGATGGATTAACAATTCCTTATAAAATTCATTCTCAGCTAACCAAGCATAAACATTTTCTGGAACATTTTTTGGTCGTTTTCCATTAAAAGTCATTCCATATTCGTCTATAATATTGTTTGTTTTTTCATTTAATTCAAACTCCTCCGTTCTACCATTTTTATGCTTAAATATAAAATAAAATCCGTTTTTAATGCTAAACTCGTTCCAAAAATTAGGTATCATATTTTTTCTAATAAAATCCTTATAGCTCTCTAATTTATTGAAAGGGATTTTTATTTTAAAAAAGCCATTTTTTGTTTTTTCAATAATATTAGCACCTATTCCTTTAATCTCATTTTCGTCAACCCCCATAACAAAGCTGTAACTTTCTTCTGACATTTTTAGAATAACTGGTTTTATCTCCAGACCATACTTCTTGGCAAACTCAAAATCCCGTTCATCATGCGCAGGCACAGCCATAACCATTCCACTTCCGTAGTCTGCAACTACGAAATTGCCTGCCCAAATAGGAATCTTTTTTCCAGTCAAAGGATGAATAGCGTAAGAGCCGGTAAAAACCCCTTCTTTCTCAAGCTTATCCATATCTTCCTGCTTCGTGCTTTTAATCTTCCTCAAGAAAGTATCAACATCTTTCTTCTGCTCATTAGTCACAAGCTCATTCAAGCGCGTATGCTGCGCACTTATAACTAAAAAAGTAACTCCAAAAAGAGTATCGGCACGAGTTGTAAAAACGGGAGTAAAATTAAGGGAATTTTCAAGTACAGATGGTTCAGTTTCTCCAGTAAAATGAGCTCCTTGCGCATTTACATTAACAAGTTCTCCACCCAGAGAGTCATGTAACTTATGGGCTTGTTCAGTGAAGATATAAGGATCATTTAAGTCATGCAAAATTGCTATAGAACCGCAATTTTCTTTTATTTTTTTAAAGTCAAATTTCCAATTATAATCAAGAGGAGAAGATTTGCGTTTAAATTTAGGTTCACTAAATCCAGCTACAAGGACTAATTTTTTAACTTTGTGGTTAAGTTCCTCTATTGCTTTTAATGCTACAATTGCTCCAAGACTATAACCAATAACTACTGAATCCTCATCAAACTTAACTTGTTTCCAAAGAGATTCCATATCTTCTTTTTCATTAGCACGAGTCTTATCACTATGAGCTAAAGTAGGAGACTGAACTCTATAGCCTCTTGATTTCAATTCTTTTTCAAGCCAAGGATATCTCTCGGGAGAACTACCACTGCCATGCAATAAAACAAAATTAGTTTCTTTTGAATAAGGAATCTCAAACATTATTTCAGCTCCTTCGCTCTTTCCAATCCAATTTTTTTGCATCGCTTTAATTCTTTCAGGCCAATCAAGAGAATCTATCTCTCTAAGTAACTCTTCAGCGTATTTGGTAGTCTTGAAAAACCACTGCTCAAGCGGTTTAAGCACAACATTAGTGTCTTTATGCCTCCAGCATTTCTCATCTACAACCTGCTCATTAGCAAGAACAGTATCGCATTTAGAACACCAGTTAACAGAAGAATTTTTCCGGTAAGCAAGTCCTTTTTTTAAAAACTGCAAAAAGAAATACTGGTTCCATTTATAATATTCAGGATTATGACTCCATAAAACTCTGCTCCAGTCATAGCTTAAACCTAACGCCTTCTGCTGGAGCATAAATCTCTTTATTGAGTCATTTGTATATTTCATAGGATGAACTCCTTCCTTAATTGCAGCGTTTTCAGCAGGCAAGCCAAAACTGTCGTAGCCAACAGGGTGAAGCACCGATTTTCCATTCATGCGCATAAAACGAGCCAATATGTCTCCAATAGTATAATTGAAAGCATGTCCCATATGCAACCCTGATCCAGAGGGATAGGCATACATTTCCAGCAGATAATATTTCTCTTTCTTAGCCTCTTCGCTAGCCTCAAACACCTTCGCCTTTTCCCACTCTTTCTGCCATTTCTTATCAATACTTGCAAAATTAACAATTTTCATCTTAATGCTACCTCCAATAATTCTGGAAATTCTTCGGTTTTCATGTCTCTCATTAGGTAATGCCCTCGACCATTTAAATTAATAACTGTTCCGCCA
>CAYSGT010000001.1:14721-35776 GCA_964430805.1 Candidatus Woesearchaeota archaeon | reverse complement strand
GTTAATGAAAGATTTGAAGGAGCATCACTTAATCCAATGCAAAACTGTTCATTTGGACTCATTCCACCAATTATGATTCTACCAGTGGAAGAAGCTCCGGAGTTATAACTCCACATTGTCGTTAAGGTATTAGACCCATATGAAAGAATACCCCCCAATTTTTCAGCAATAAGATATCTATTACCATTTTGGAAATTTATCAAATTTACTTCTCCTAATCCATCTCCTGTGAAGTCAGCAGATAAAACATGCGTAGGGCTCTGGGAGGGATAATCCCATTGGTGCTGGATAATCCCATTAGGGCCACTATAGGAGTAAAGACGATGTCCTGTTGTAGAAGGCCCCTCAGCCAAAAATTCTGAATAACCATCGCCATTCATGTCTGCTGATAATTCTACGCTGTCGTATGAAGTCGAAAAAGCTCCTTGTAACGTTGGACCAATTTGAGTTCCAGTTGACCCAGAAAACACCCGAGCTACTACATTTCCCATACCATTATCTTCTGCCACTACAAAATCAGAAACTCCATCTTTATTATAATCAAAGATTTTATCATCTGTTTTACCTAATACATATAGCCCTGTTTGATAATTTCCTGGCGTGGAATTTATAGTGTAAATTATATTTAGACTTGCACCATCATAAACATAAGCATGGCCACTAGGGGAAGTCGTTGAAATTCCAGGAACTCCTACAACGAAATCCTTAATATTATCTCCAGTTATATCTCCAATTCCACTAATGCTATGCGGGATCCAACTAGAAACTCCTGGAGGTAATGGAACTGTTGAAACTTGGGAATAACTTGTATCATAAATATAAATTTGCCTGCTTGTGCCTGTATAATCAATAACCAGAAAGTCCTCAAGTCCGTCACCGTTAATGTCTCCACCTAGCTTTGCAAAACGATATAAAGTTCCTCCAGGAAAAGCTGATTGGATAATATGGAGTAGTGTTCCATTAGAACCATCATAAAAGTATATCTTCTCGCAAAGACCAAATGGACAAGGATTGCCTACGATCACAATATCATCTATTCCATCATTAGTCATATCATTAATAGCAATTAAATCATATGCCTCCGCTGAAGCTGAAGAGATATTAAAAGAATTAATCAAATTTCCTGTTGAACCTTCATAAAGATCAATTTTTGAAATAGAAGATGCAAAGGTATAAGCAATATCACTTAAACTATCACCATTAAAATCTCCATAATCTGTGTTGATATATCCACTATTATTGGTTACTAATAGATTTTTGTAAAGTGGTTGTGATGGGTAAGGCGTTGGAACTTGCCCGTAAACAAGGCTAACAAAACCAATAATCAGCAATAAGCCTAGAAAAACTCTTGAAATTTTCATTCCGTTTCACCTTTAATCTGATTTCTTATATCCCCTTCCATATTTTGCGCTCTTCTTAAATCCTTGTTACTCATTCCACCAATTCCTAAATTTTCATTAGACCATTCATTAATGGGGCCACTAATTAGTGTATCACTTTTTGCTGGAGAAAGATCTGTTTTTTCAACATATTTTACGCCAGAAATAATTATTCCAGCCAATAATAAAAGAAATAAGATCAACACCAACTTTTTCATAATAATCTTTGTTTCTTAATTTATTTAAATTTATTGGATCATAAAAACAGCTTCGCCCCAGTAGAAATCAGAAACGCTGCAATGACCATAACAAATGAATGTTTTACCCCTGCTTTTATCGAGCCTTCTGACAGTTTCCCTATAGCAAGGCCGCTGAATATCCCTTGAAGTAAAAGCATATACAATAAGGGCCTAGATAAATCATCAGTTGATGCTCCTACTCCAGCTCCGCCGCCTTCTCCGAGTACGCCCCCAAGCCCAGCCGCCCCCAGACCTCCAACATCATTCACATCTTCTGTTAATGGGATAATCTTAAACTGCATTACAAGCATTATTCCTATGAAAATAAAGAAGATAATATAACCCTGGACAACCAAGTTAGATATTGCAGCAGCTCTTTCTTTCTTGAGTTTTTCTATCTGATAAATTGAGGAAGCCACAGAGTCGAGTATGTCATCAATCTTTCCTCCAGCAAGTTCAGCTTCTTTAATCAAGCTGATAGCTCTCTTTACAGTCAGGCTCCCAATATCGTCCGCAAATATATCAAGAGCCTTGCTCATAGGAATACCGATAGATATTTGATTTGCAAGTTTGCCAATATTTTCAGTCAATGAGCCAAAATTCTTAGTTCTCATGTTTCGAATGCTTTGTCCAATAGGAGTCCCACCTTTAACATTCTCAGCCAAAGCGCGGGCAAATTCAAGGAACTGTTCATTTTTTTCTTTCTCTTGGTTGGTTTCCATCACAGTTGTCATAACAAAAGGAAGAGCAAGTACAGCAATTGCAATTCCGATCAAGAAGTAAAATAAATTTTCGCCCCTAAAGAAAAATAAGTCAACAGCTACGATAACTAGAGCAAATATTAGTCCGGTCCAGTGTGTTTTTCTTAGTATCATTTTATTTTGGAATTTGGTTTCCCATTTTAGTATTGTGGCTGCTTCATATGAAGGAAAGCCAGGAATAAGATATTAACTATCGCCACAATTCCGATAATAGCTGTTGTCATCTGTGCCGTGTTAAAGCCAGTGCTTATTCTAGATATAGAAATTATAACCAAAAGCATCATCATAATCATAGGTGTGGCAATGACTATACTAATATACAAATCCATAAATGTCTCGGCAGACTTAGTAGCTTTTTCTCGTTCAAGTCTGTATTCCAGTAAAAGGCTCTCAGCTCTTTTTTCAAAGAATTTTCTCATATCTCCGCCGGAATTTATGGTTACGCTCATCCCGTTTAATAATTCTGAGAACTTTCCACTTGGAGTGGACATTGAAGCATTTCTTAAGGCAGTAGAAAGATCATAACCATATAGGTTTGTTTGATTTAGTATTTTCCTAAATTCGCGTCCGGCAAATTCATATTCCCTGCTTGTGGCAATGATTCTAAAAATTTCGATTGGTTCAATCCCGCTTCCTGAAATAGAAGCCATATGAATTACCACAAAAGGCATTTCCTGATTTATTCTTTGAGCAACCGACTTCTTTTCAGCACCAGGGTAAGAGTAAAACAATAGAAAAGTCAAAGCAGGGAGGGCAATAGGGATCCAGGATAGTTTTAGGAATCTAAGCAGATAAGAACCAGCGTATTTTTGGATGGAAATGTCTAGAATACTGACTGTCACGAACATTAATATTATCATTAAAATCAAGCCAATCCCAAAAGCAAGCACAGTTGAGAAAAACATCATAGATATGTAAGTAGTGGAAAGAATATTGAGGTTGCTTTTTCTTAAGTCAAGTCTAAGCGACTTAAACTGGCCGCCATCAACAAGCATTTGAGAGGTATTAAGAAATAGTCTATTAGATATTCGACCATAAAAGTTGGATGTCTGGAATTTATCAACTTCCTTTCTCTCTGTAAGCTGGCCTTTCTTTACTTTCTTAAGTATCTGTTCATTAATGTTTAATTCTTTTAGAAATTCTGCTTTTCCTCTTTCAGAAACTAAAACCTCTACTTCTTTTCTTATGGAGATTTTTTCAAGACTTTCCTGCTTTTTGTTCTCTTTATCTAACTTTTTAACTAAACTAATGTTATTTAGTATAGCCGGCATACTTTCATTGAGAATCTTTATTCTCTTTGCCAAGGAAGTTGCAAGTTTAGAATACAGTCTTGCTTCTTCAAGAGCAGGCATATTTTCAATCGAATAGATTCCGAAAAGCTCACGAGCCATTACAATCTCAAAATCGATATTCTTTTTTAGGTTTTCAATCATAGTATTTCACTCACTTTTTGCTGCAATGTTGATAGCTCTCTTTTGATTTTAGAAAAAGCCTCAAAATCTTGTTTTTTATAAGCCTCATCCAGCCTATCTATGAGCTTTCGCATGTTAGACAGCAATTGATTTAGTAAAACTATATCCTCTTTTTCCATATACTCCACAACGACGAATTGGTTTATATATCTTTTAACAATGCTATTTCTGTATTCCGAACTTAGCTAAAACTTCTTTTGGATTTCTATAGTAGTCCACAACTATTTTTTGCACTTCTTCAAATCCAAAAACTTTTTGTTTATACAAAGCATAGAGCAGCTTTGAGCGCAAGGCAAATTCATTTTCTAGCTCGGCAACACTTATACCATTGCGTATTGATATTTTCTCAAATACTTTGCTTTCTTTCTTAAAATAAAATGTGTCTTGCGCAGCATTCCAAGTAAATGGAGTATTAACTAAAACAACGCCATCTCCATTCACATTTATTATTTCGACTATCTCTCTTAGCTTTCTTGTCTCATTTTTATTAATTATTGCATGAGTCATTATTGCAACGCAGTCAAGCGAATTAACTAAAGTCGGAGACAGTTCAATTGGGGGGGTCTCGAGACGTTTTATGAGCGTATCCACCGAGTCAGCGTGCATTGTGCTGATTGATGGATGGCCGCTAGCCATTCCCTGGAACAAAACAAACGCTTCCTTACCCCTTACTTCTCCAACTATTACATAATTTGGATTCTGCCTGAATGAATTCTTAAGCAAATCAAATAAGTCTATTTCTCCGACTTTCCCAGTGCCAATTGCAATTCTTGCAACAGCAGGAATCCAATTTTCGCGAGGCAGATTTAATTCGCGAGTATCCTCAATGCTAATAACGTGAGCCTCAGGCGGAATAAAGAAGGCAATTGCATTGAGCAGTGTTGTCTTTCCAGACGAAGTCCCCCCAGCAATGAATATATTTGACTTATATTGTATAAGCATCCAAAAGTAAGCCAGCATTTCAGGGCTTAAAGTATTAAAAGCAATTAATTGAATTGGAGTCCATGGATTTTTCGAGAATTTACGAATGGTAAAAGTGGGCCCTCTAGAAGTAACGTCCTGGCTAAAGGTTGCGTTAACTCTTGATCCATCAGGCAGACTTCCATCAAGCAAAGGCTCAGAATAAGACACATACTTTCCGCATCTCTGCGCCAATTTCTCAACGAAACTTGCTAAATGTTCAATCTCTTTAAATTTGAAGGTTGTTCTGATGTTGTGATAATTGCGGTGAACCACATAAATGGGGGTATCAACACCATTGCACTCAATATCTTCAATAAAGTAATCGCGCAATAGTGGCTCTACTTCATTCATTCCGACAAAATCTCTATACAAATAATAAAATATTTTTTCATAACTTCCTGCCTCTATCTTTATATTGAGCTCGCTTATCAAAAACTTAGTAGTCTTATCAACATACTCCATTATCTTATCGGGAGTTCTTTCAGTAACCACATTTATATTAATTAGCTCAGTCATTGCCTCTTCAAGTCTTTTAATTGCCTTCTTCTCATCTTCCTTAAGAATAGGCTCTTCAACGTCATATATCAACTCCCCAATCTCAGGATCCCAGTAAATATGGGCATTAGCAAAAGGCTGAATCAGCGAATATCTAACATCAATCTTAGTTTTATCAGTGACTCTAGGCAAAGCAGGAACTAAAGGACTGGGATTTATACTAACAAATGTCATAATTTCACCTCAAACATTCAAAAACTTCTCCCACATTTAAATCTATCTTAACTGCCCTCGGTAATATCTATCCAGGCATTATTATTTACCACCCCTCTATTTTCCACAAAGAAGTCATAAGGGATACTTGCAGGTGTAAATTGTGAGGCATCTCTCTCATCTTTACCATCAAAAGTTATATTATAATTATAATGTAGTGTTAGAGTTATTCTATAGCTATCCGTAAGCTTAGCTGTCAAAACTTTAATTCTGCCAATATCCAGGGGAATCCCAGGTTCAGAATAACGAACGTTAGATTCCTCAAGGATATATTTTATTGTATTGTTTAAAGGTTCAATTACAATCATGCCTCTTTGGAGCCCCATGCTAACTTTCCTTTTGTTTCCGGGCGCATCCAAAACATCTGCAATCTTAGAATCTAAAAGGTTTAGTGATTCAACTGTTTGCTCAATAACTGACCTATCTCTAAACTCCTTTATTTTAGGGGTAAGTATTGCTAAGACCAGTCCTATAAGAGCAATGCCTATCAAAGTGTAGATAACTGTTTCAACCCAAACTTGTCCCTTAGTCCTCATTTTACAAGACCACGTCTCTGTAGCATGGTTCAAACTCTATTGTGTCCGCTACAGAGCATATTTCTCCGGAAGTTATTATTGGAGATACCTCTGCTTTTTGATATTTTTTAGCAACAACGTAGCTCCTTTGTCCTCCAACACTCGGAAATTCAACAGCATTAAATTCACCAGCTGATGCCCAAGCAGATCTAACCATCCTAACATTTTCAAATTCTGCCCCAGATTTAATATCAAATACATCAGAACTCCCAGTTTCATCAGTAAGCGCAACTCTAAACCCCGAAATTTCCTCTTTGTTAAGTTTTATCGATAGACCTGTTTCAAATCCAGAAGTAGAGATGGTGCTGGAATTAAAGCAATTAAATTTGCTTTCAGCAAATTGCACTCCTTCTAAAGCATTCAAACATACTTTACTGTCTCCAAGAGAATCCTTGACAAATGGTATGACCACAGAGAATATAACTCCTGCAATAATAACAGTTAATACAAGTAATAGCACAGTAGCAATAACCGGACTAACCCCATTCTTATCCATCACCATAACTCTCTATGCTAAAAATACTTTTTATATGTTCACATTCCTATATCTTTTGAAAATCTTAACAATAAAATCTAGGCATAAGCAACAGTAACGCCATCTTTTTCAGGGCAAGTATATGCAATTTTTCTATCTTCTTTTTCTGCAAGCAGCTTGGGTATTATTCTGAATGAATCTTGAGGGCTAACAGGCACTCCCAAACAAGCGTAAGACGATTTCCCTATAGTGACCGTACCGCCATTGAACGGCTGGTCAGATAGGGCGATATTATCAATTGAGCCGGTAGTTGGATCGTATTTCAAAACTTTAACCCCATAAATAGGCACATTTCCAATATTGTTTATATCGATTGCAGGACTGGGTAAGCCGCCCGTTAAACATTCATCTGCCTGCGAAACTATCTGCGCTTCAAACGCGACATCTTCGCAGGATGTCTCTACAACTCTGTCGCCTTTAGTCGCGCTTTCAGACAAGAATCCCCTTGCCCACAAAAATATTATTCCAGCCAAAACTACAACAATCACAATTAGTAAAACAGTAGCAATAACCGGACTAACTCCTCGCCTTTCCATAAATGCAAGAACTAACTATTGTTTTTATATGTTGACATACTTGTTTGTATACTGTATAGGTGTGTCAATCTTTAAAAAATAATTTTATTTTTTATATGCTATGCAGTACAAGGTATTTTTTTGCTAACAATCGCCTCTGGACATAGGACGGGTTTATTATCCATCCATATTAAAGGCTCTATGCTGATCTCCTGAATCTCGCTAGGAGTTTTGGCATAAGGAAATATGCCACAGAAAGTACTATCAGGCATAAGATTTGTCGAGTAATTATTGCAGCTGGAATTAAATCCTTCTTCTGGAGAATTGAGGTCTTTTCTTAATATTCTGTCAGCATCTCCAATTTTAATGTAAGCGCCATCAACACTAAAGAAGCCCTTATTTGTGACATTGATGTAAACTGTCGAACTAGTTGGACTGCCAGAGGAAACAGGGTTATAAACACATCTCACAGAATCAATCGTTAAGCTAATGTCTTGATAACACTCAGAGCTTTCAGCGGGTAAATATAACTTGAGGTAAAAGAACACTGCAGTAGCTAAAGCAACAGCTATTGCAATTAGCAAGACATAGCCAACCATCAAGCTTACGCCGGTTCTATTCAACGGAAACAAATTGTTCTCCTTCTTCATCTTTAATTAATACAAAATAAAAGTTTTGCCCTGGCTTGAGATCAAATGTATAATCGTTTCCATTTATTCGTATTGTTGCATTGCCTATCTCTCTTTTTACTTCCACAGGATTTCCCGTAACTATATTAAGAGGTATAAAAGTATTATTAAGAATTGAAACAGCAACAGCATTTACAGTTTGATAATAATAAGCATACACATCTCTGCCATCTCCATATACAAATGCAACATCTTCTTGTGAGATATACTCGCTGTAGTTATTGAGCAGGTCTCCTGCTAAAGTTCCAGAGGGGATTCTGTTGATTACACCGTAATCCAAAACCCGCTTTGTTTCAAATCCAATCTCTTCAGCTAAGTCAAAAAATGCCTCGGGCTCTTCCCTTGCAGTGCTCTTATTAGTTGTTCTGACTAAACTGAGCATTACCCCAACAATTATTATTGCAGCCATCAAGAATACCTGCCCTCTTTTATTCATGAGTTAATACAGGTAAATGTAATTTTTAAACTGTATGCTAAAACCCTTAGATAATTTTTGAAGATATCTCCAGCTTTCAAAATGGAGCAGAAGAACAGAGAGGATTCATGGGCTAGAAAGCGCTTAACTATTGCTTGAAGAAACCTATCAATTTAGTGTAGGCGGGGAGCCTGCTCGACGTCAAATGCATGTTTGACCTTATACCTTTCTCAGTATTGTTTACTGTAAGCACCGAAACTTCTGCTTAGGGCTGCTCCATTCCTGACCTGACCCAGTTCACAGGAGCACGGTCGAACAGGACAACGCCTCAACGTCCGGTAAAAGACAGGCATCCTTTCGTTTCACGCACTCCTTTAAGTCCACTTGAAGCCCGCGGGTGTAACAGCACAGGGCTAACGTGCCAACTCGCCTACGGCGAACTGGTGTTTTAGAGGTTTTTAAGCGTTTCTAAGAGTTATCCCAAAAGGATGTAACTCTATTTCTCTTTTTTGGCATGCCTCTTTTAAGCCTAGTTTTTCTATTAGGGTCATAAAATCTTGAGGGGTAAAAGCAACAACAACTAGGCCTTTATTCTTCTTTTGATAAAGCTCCGGATTAATGCCATTAACTATTTCTCGAGCAAGGGGGGGCTCAGTCAAAGTTACCGCAGCTACATACATTTGAAGAAGGTCAAAATCTAGTTCAAATTTAAAGTCCCAAGCAATTACTTTGTCATCTGGGTCATATCTACATTCACGATATAAAGCATAATCTCCCTTTCTACGGGTTTCTAGTTGTTTAGGTATATTTCCAAGGTATAATCTGTCGAGTATTGGTGGACCACCCATAAGGTTGGTCAAACAAACATCTATTTAACTTTTTACCCTATGCAAAATAACTATTCCTCAGAAATCTGTTCTTTTATCTTGATTAAATGTCTGCTTAAGTATTCTTTTCCCTTAGGTTTATGGTCTTTCTTTCCAGAAAGAAAAAGCAGCACAAGTAAAACAATAGAATAGACACTAGTACTCATTAATAATATGTATTCAACGCCAACCATGGATTTCTAGAATTGTCCGTGGCTATTTAAATCTTACATCTCTTTCAAAGGTTCTATCCCAAGTAAATGCAAGGCATTTCCTAATACCTGTACAAAAGCTTTAACAAGAGCAATTCTGAAAGTTTCCTCTTCGCTTCCTATGACAAGACACGCATGATAAAACTCATTGAATGTTTGAGCAAGTTGATAAGAATAATTGGCAACCAGATTTGGTGCAAGTTGCTCATATGAATTTTTAACCACTTCAGGGAATTTGCTAAGTTCTGTAACTAGCTTTTTTTCATGGTCATTAACATTCATAACTTGCAATTTTCCAGCTTTGAGTTTGGCTTTGTTTAATATGCTGTTGGCTCTTGCGTAGCTGTAAACAAGATAAGGCCCTGTATCTCCTTCAAAAGAAAGAAATCTATCTATATCAAACACAATATCATGGCTTCGATAATTCTTTAGGTCGCCATAGAAAATAGCTGAAATTGCTATCTTTCGTGCTCTTTCATCTAATTCTTTTAGAGAAATAGTTGAAGAACGCTTCTTTATTTCTTCCTTGGCAAGACTCACAGTTTCATCTAAAACATTCTCCATAAGCACAGTTTTCCCTTTTCGAGTTGCAAATTTCTTTCCATCTTGGCCCAAATATAATCCATGATCTACATGTATGCAATCCTTTGCCCATTCATAACCCATCAGCTCAAGAATTTTGAAAAATTGTTTAAAGTGAAGTTTTTGCTCTTGCACTACTTCATAAATCATTTTATGAAATTTATATTTTTCATATCTGTCTATTGCAGCAGCAAGGTCGCGAGTGGCATATAATGTTGCACCATCTGTCTTTTTTATTAATGCTACCCCCAATTTTTCTTTCTCTAAATCCACAATTAACGCCCCTTCACTTCTCACTAAAAGATTCCTCTTCATTAGTTCATCAAAAACATTTTGCATCTTTTTATTATATAAAGATTCTCCAGAGATTACATCAAATTCTATTCCAAGAAATTTATAAATCTCTTTGAAATTCTTTAAACTTATTTCTTTAAATGACTTCCATAATCTAGTTGCTTCTTTATTTCCATCTTCTAATTTTTTAAACCAGTCTCTAGCCTCTTGTTCAAATTCCTCTTTATTCCCTTGAATATACAGGTTCAGCATATAAGTTATAGGATCTTTTTTTAGTTCTTGTGCTTTTCCAAATCTCTTATAACCAACTATCATTTTGCCGAATTGAGTGCCCCAATCTCCAAGATAGTTTATCTTTACAGTTTTATGCCCGCAAAATTCCGCAATTCTTGAAATTGAATTTCCAATTATTGTTGATCTTAAGTGCCCTATTCCAAAAGGCTTCGCAATATTCGGAGAAGACATTTCAACAATAATCTTTTTCCCATTACCAATATTCTGAGAACCATACTTATTTTTCTCCTTAGCTATTTTATCTAAAATCTCGCTTGTATTTTTCTTGGAATCTAAAAAGAAATTAACATAAGGTCCGACAGCCTCAACTTTCTCGAAATCTTTTGACTTTATTTTGCCGGCAATCTCCCTGGCTATTTCGTTAGGATTTTTCTTCATTGCCTTAGCGAGAACAAAACAAGGAAACGCATAATCTCCGCGGCTCCTCTCTTTAGGAATTTCAATGAGTTCAGCAATAGTCTTATCATCTAACCCGGCAGCTTTTAATGCAGAGGCTACTTCAGACTTCATACTACTTCAAGCAATTCTTATATTTAAGTAATTTATAATATTTCAGCATTAAGCTGGTCTTAGAAGCGTGAAGCTCCACATTTATTTTATCATCTTTAACTGCCTCTCCAATTGCATTGCACAGTCCTATTCTTCCAATTTCCTCCTCAAATCCTTGGGGCAGTTTAATGGTAATATCGCTATCGAAGTCCTTGTTTCCAGTACTAACTTTATTTCCATTTATATTGTAAGCATTCTCGCCTATTAGGACTTCCACAGATGCTTTTTTAGGCAAGGCATTAGCAGCAGGGTGAGTCTCAAGATAAATGGGAAATGATTCGGCATTCACAACAAGCCCAGTTGCCTCGTTAAACCTCTCATTAAATGAATCAATGAACAAGAACATGCTAAAAGCCACTGCAAGAAAGAGGAGTACCAAAATACTAAACAGTTTAGCAGACATATAGTTTAAAAAACGCTGTCCTTTTTATGCTTTTGTAATGCCTCTGTAGCTCAGCCCGGTTTAGAGCACGAGTTTCGTAAACTCGGGGTCGGGGGTTCAATTCCCCCCAGAGGCTTACTCTTTAAAGATGATCTCTTCAAAGCAGAAGCTTTTTTCCTTTATTTTATTTAAGATGTTAAGGTTATTAGCAATGAGGGAGTATTTGTTAACGTCTTCCATGTCTATAAATTTAAAGTCGTCATGTTCCCTAAAATCTAGGATTATTTTATCTTTTGATGAGATCCTTTCCATCATTACAGGAATAATATTTGCATGAAAGCTTAATTCATTTCCATTATAAACTAAAGAAGGGAATAAGCCAAGAACACTATCAAATCTTGCTTTTACACCTGTTTCTTCGAATAACTCTCTTTCGGCAGTTTGTTTGATTGTCTCTCCAAGCGCAATTTTCCCTCCTGGAAAACTCCATTTTCCCTTTTGAGGGCTTTTGGCTCTTTTTAGCATTAGTATTTCGCCTTTTTCATTTTTAACAATAGCACAGACAACAGAGAGGGGATACATTTCCATAGATTGGAATTGCTTTATGTAAACACCCATTCTTTCGCCTAAAGGAGTTTTCGAGTATTTTTCATTCTTCTTCTCGACTAATGCTTCATCCAACATAGTTCTCAAATGGTAATTTAATTGCCCATGGTCACGAAGTTCTGTTTCTTTTAAGATTTCAGAAAAGCTGAGCTCTTTTTTCATTAACTTTTCAAGTATGACTCCTTTAATCCGTTCATTTAAGATTTTATTGATATTTTTCATGATAATCTCCAATTAGTTTGATTTATATGGTTTTGGAGAAATTAATTACACTATCCTTTCATATAAAGGCTCATTTTCTTTACATATTCTTTAACCTCTTTAGCAACTTTCTCATTCAACATATTTTCTTTTGCATAATTCATTATCGGTCTTACTGACTGGATTTTTCTGCCAAACTTTTCCATCCATCGATAACGTGGAAAAATCCAGAGATGAAATGGGCTGTCGCTATCTTCATTCTGAAATAAGTAGACTTCATCTATTTTCAATATTTCTTTCATACCTTTACGTATTCTCCGAAGGAGATAGATAAATTCCTTGGTCTCTTTATCTGTTAAATCTAAAATAGATTTTATATTTCTCTTAGAAATAATCACAAAAAATCCGGGAATTGGTATCGTCCAATCTTGTTCCACACTAAAATCTCTAGTCTTAAAGATAAGAATATCCTCCCTAAGGGCTATTTCATCAATGCAATAATATAGAAGCATAATTGATAAATTTATGGATTTCATCAAAACTAAAGATCCAGGGTTAAAGGCAGTTCTTCAAAGAGCAGTCTAGAGAAGATATTCCTCCACTTAGGCAGAAATTAGTAAAAATTTAAATAAAGTTTATAAGGCCATATTTCCTAAGGCTTACTATGAGGTATGATATTTTTCAACGCGAAATAGGCCTAGAGCTACAGATAGACCCTCGTCATCGCTACGTAGAACCTGCAATAAGAAGAGCTTATAATTGTGTGCGTGGTGAAGATGAAAAACAGCAAAGAGCACAAATAGACTGTTTTGTTGACGCATTTAGAGCCGCAAGAACATTAGCGAATTCTACAATTGTTGATGATTTTCGTAAGGCATTTGGTAATGCGGCAAGAGAAAAATCTATTTAGGGCTTGCCCAAAAATAAAATGCCCTATTCTGGATAACTTTTAAGCAGATTCTATTCGGTAAATATCGACCTTCGGCACAAAAACATGTCAATTTAATTTGAGCTGGTCACTTAATTACATTAGCTAATTGTCTAAAGCAAACATCCGCTTGGACTGCTCGCTCATTGTTCCATTACCATAACAGTATAGAATAATTGGGATCGAATTATACTCTCCTGAGTCCTGTTTTAATTTAAGTTCAGCAAGCAAAGCGATTATAGGATAATCATGTTCAATTATTTTAAAAGTAGAAAGATCCATCCCTAATAGCTTCCCGGAAAGAAAATTCGAATAAGTCTCATCGAAAGTCTTAGCCTCTTCATTGCTATTTATCTCCTGAGTCAAACTAACTAAATAATCAATTTTATCATATTTACTCTCTCCAATCTCTGAATATCTATTAAACTCAAGCCCACACCTCTCGCTAGGCGCCAGTTCCAAAAAAGCAGAACTTGTATCTTCAATATCCACAACATCAACGCCCCTAACAACTAAATCCCTCCCAAAATCTCCATCAATAGACTCAATATTTGTTTTAAAAGCAGAAGGGCCAAGCCAGATAACATAAATTAAAATCAACGTTACAAAGACTGCTAAAACACGATTCACAACATTCTTCATACAATTGATTAATTGGCAAGTTTTTATATATTCCTAAAATAATCTATCGTAAGAATCCTTAAATACTGCAAATCTTCAGAAACACAATGGATAAAGAAAATAAAGCGTTGCATTTAGCAGTAATTGCAGGAGCAACAAGCGCTCTGGATCACATAAAAAAGAACAAAAATGCTTCTCACGAAGAAGCTCTCAAACAAGTTATAGATAACGCAGATAAGATAATAGAGAATATAGACCTTCCACAATAGTCTTTCTTTATGCTAATAATAAACTTCCAAAAACTACTTAAGCCTTAACAAGCCCTAAGTACTCTCTATTGTAAACAACAAGCCCAGCTAATCCCAAAACCACAATTAATATTCCCGCTATTTTAGCATTTTTCTCTCCGCCAAACAATCCAACAACGGCTCCAGTAATTCCAGAAAACTCATTGGAACTAGAATCTTCACTGTTTTGTGAACTTTGACTTCCAGGAGTAGTGCTCAATGGAGTCAAAGGTAAACCAGTTCCAGCCCTTCTTCTTCCATTTCCATTATCATTATCGTCATCGTTTGAAGTACTTGGATTATTAACGACAATAGAAGGTTCTCCTAATTCAACTTGGGCGACAGGTATACGAACAGCAAAATCGACAGCATTAGATGTCCAAACTCCGCCATTATTGCTATTACAAGTAACCGTCCAGCTATAATCTCCAGGAGTAAGGGAATATTGAGCAGTTCCAACACCTGTAGCTCCATTTAAAACCGTCTCTAAAACATCCCCATTTGACAGAGTTATATAACATGAACTAATATAACTTCCATCATGAAAATCATATGCTCTAGCAACAAAATTAAACTCGACATTCAAGGTATTCATTGTTTCAAGGCGAGAACTGCTATTAGGGGAAACAAGATTAAATTGAACAGAAGGGTCATTAGGGGCTACTTGAACAGGATCCATTGGTGCAGGAGCTTCAGAAACAACTTGTCCAGCAGCACCAACAAAAGACAAAGCTAAGATTGCTAAAAATACAAATGCTATTTTAATATTCATAAAAGTAGTGACATTTCACTATTTTTAAACCTTTACATGACTTCGAATACGTTCGAATCCCAAATAAAAAATCATGCGGGAGGGAGGATTCGAACCTCCGAAGGCACTAAGCCGCGAGATGGCTTACATCTCGTTTGCTGCTTCTCCTAACGAAGAAGCGACGTCTTAAGTCTCGTGCATTTGACCGCTTTGCTACCCCCGCACAAAATCAAGTAACTAAAACTGCTTTAAAATGTTTCTGTAGCTAAAAACGATTATACTTTTCTATCCAATTAATATGCTTCTTATCTCCAGACCTCAGAAACTTGAAAAACCCATCAAGAAACATCTGATTATCCCTCTTTATTCTTTCTTTTTGATTATAATTTAAGTTTCCTTTATGTTCAATTTGAGAATAATAATTTCCATAAATTATTCTTCCATTTTCTGGAATTCCAATTATCTCTCCAGGTCTATAGAAATAAGCCGTAATTAATACTAATTTATCTTTAATTAAACACAATTCATAATATGGTTTTAATTTTTTTGTATTAAAAACAACAATATCGATATCTGAAAATTTTTTGATTTTTCCTTTAGCCGTAGAACCAACAACTGCAATACCTACAACATCTTTAGAGACAAATTTATTTTTGATATAAAGAAAAGTCTCTTCTTTTGTCTTAAACTTCCTCATAGAACCCTAACGAATAATTAGATTATAAAACTTACTTAAAAATTAACCCCAGACAACAATTAAAATTCCGATTAACATCAAATTAATAATCCAGTAAAATGCATTGAATGCAAAAAGACTCCAAGATTTGCCTTCCCACAAAGTTGCATTTAATAGTGTTGTACATGCAAAGAATGCCAGCCATATCCAAAATCCAAGAACCGCTGCTTGTAATACGTCGATCATTCCTAATAGCGAAATAAATTCAGAAAATATATAAGCCATCACAAAAGTTCCAATAAATCCTAAAACCATGGATCTCCACATACCCTTCATTCCTTTCTTCTTAGCCTTAGCAACTTCAATAGCAGGAATCTTCGAAAGCTTAACCCATAACTTCCCAAACAAAGGGCCGTACCACAAAAAGCTGAAAATAAAAGAAACTACTGTAACTGCCAATACGGCGCCAGTGTTAACATCGCCACCAAACATATACTAAAAAGATTATTTTGGTTTATATATCTATCGCAACTTAGAACAAAATTCTACATAAGTAATACTTCTTATTTCTTCTGCTCTTTCCTTAGTTATTCCAATGCGTTCAGAAATGTCATAGTAAACTTTTTCTTCATACTCTCTAAGAAAATCACTTCCAATTCCAAATTCTTTTTGTCTAGCAATCTGAACAAGAGCAAGTCTTCCTAAAACTCTCTCTAAATCATTAAGTCCCTTATATTCAAACCAGGATAAGTCTATTCCTTCCCAACCAGCCATAATCCATTGGATAATTAATCATTTATATTATTTTATGTTTTTAGATTTACAACTAGAGCATATCCCGCTTATTTCAATTTGAATATGGCACACATCTTCCTTAGTAAGATTCTTTAGAAAGTCAAATTTATCTATCTCGATATGTCCTTTCACCCCACACACCTCACAGATAAAATGCGAGTGGCTCATTCCGCTTTTAGAATAAAGACTTTTTCTATCGCATGTAAACGCGTGAATAATCCTCTCTTTCTGCAGCTCCTTAAGAAATCTGTAAACAGTGGCAATTCCTAAATTAGGGTTGTCTTTCTTTAGTTTAGCATATAGTTCTTCAGCAGTAAAAAAAGTATTTATTTTTCTTACTAGCTCTTCAATTACTTTCTTCTGTCTTGTTTCCCTTTTCTCTACCATATTATTGATAACTACAATCAATAAGCTTTAAATAGTTTCTGAACAAATATAACAAAATGAATGAAGCACTTTTTTATACATTAATAAGTGTAGTAATAGTCAGCATAGTATCTTTAGTTGGAATATTCACTCTATCCATAAAACCTAAACTTCTTAATAAAACCATTATTTATTTAGTAAGCTTTGCAGCAGGAGCCCTTTTAGGAGATGTGTTTATTCATCTAATCCCAGAATTAATAGAAAAAAACAGTTTTACATTGCAAACCTCATTTTTTGCTCTTGGTGGAATCTTATTATTTTTTATAATAGAGAAAATAGTGCACTGGCAGCACTGTCATATCCCTCAAAATAGCGGGCATAGCCACCCATTTGCAATAACCAATTTAGTTGGAGATGGAGTCCACAACTTCTTAGATGGATTAATTATAGGTGCAAGCTACTTAGTCAGTATCCCGGCAGGAATAGCCACAACAATCGCAGTTATCTTCCACGAAATTCCTCAAGAAATAGGTGATTTCGGAGTGCTTTTGCACGGAGGTTTTTCAAAAGGCAAAGCATTGCTCTTCAACTTCCTTTTAGCTCTAACCGCGGTTGCAGGAGGAATAATAGCAGTCTTGGCAACAGAGTTTACGAGCTCTGTTGCAGATTATTTAATTCCTTTAGCAATTGGAGGTTTCATCTACATTGCGGGCTCAGATCTTATTCCTGAATTACATAAAAACTTTGAAACAAAGAAATCTATAATCCAAATAATTGCTTTAGTGGCAGGAATAGCAGTAATGGCTTTGCTCTTATTTTTAGAATAAGTAATGTGCTCTTTCTAGACCATAAGCTGCCCTGTCGGGATTTATGGCAAATTGTCTTTACTTAAAATCTATTTGCATAATATTCGTTCAGGGTTATTTCATAAATTAGCCTCTTACTAAGTTTCTTCCATTCTTGCCAGCTAATCTATAAGTGCTTTGAGTTGAATAATTATCTCGGGGTTCCCTATGATTTGGATTGAATGGCTTGGGCAATGGAATGTTAGAAGTAACTTTTGCAATATAAGCAGTTAAATTTGAAGCAGCCCTATTAATTCCTCTAAGAGTCGTGATAGGGGGTTCTTCATAAAACCCAAAATCTTCAACATATATAAGAGACAATCTCATAAATTTAATAAAATTTTTAATATTATAAATCTTTCTTCAAAGTAGTTTAAGCTCGAAAGCAAAGTGTTATAACTCTTAAAATTCTCTTAATTTCATGAATGAGCTGGTGGAAAAAGTTCGTGAATTAGAGAAAGGGCAGATAAACGAAATAGTTAACCAAAGATTAGCAGAATTCGAATCTTTTAAGAATAAATCAGAAGACGAGTGGTTTTCAGAATTGTGTTTTTGCATTCTTACAGCCAACGCAAAACAAAAAACAGGGGCGGCAATTCAGGCTCAAATAACTGCAGATGGATTCAAGACACTTTCACAAGAAACCCTTGCAAATCTAATTAAGATAAACAAGCATAGATTTCATAATAATAAGGCAAAATACATAGTTAAAGCCCGTGAATTTGCAAATGTAAAAAGGGTTATTAAAGAAATGACTGAATTGCAGGCGAGAGACTGGCTTGTAGAGAATATAAGCGGACTCGGCATGAAAGAAGCCTCCCATTTCTTAAGAAATACAGGCGGGCAAAATCTAGCAATTTTAGACAGGCATATTCTAGCATTGCTTTCAGAATATAACATAATTGAAAAACCAAAAAAACTGAATGCCCAATCTTACAAGGAAATAGAACAAAAATTCACAGAGCTTGCAAGCCTGCTGAGAATGTCTCTTGCAAAACTAGACCTCTTCTTGTGGTATATGAAAACCGGCGAAGTATTGAAATGAATTTCAACGATAAATGCTATAAAATTTTAAAGACTGTTCCAAAAGGAAGGGTAGTAACTTACAAAGATATTGCAAAAGCTATTGGAACAAAAGCATATAGGGCAGTAGGAAACGCCATGAACAAAAACCCTCATGACACAAATATTTATCCTTGCCACAGAGTAATAAGCGCAAATGGAAATGTAGGCGGCTACGCTCACGGCACAGAAGCCAAAATAAAGCGTTTAAAATCTGAAGGAATAATTATAGAAAACAATAAAATTGATTTAAGTAAGTTTGGTTTTAGATTCAAATAAAATTATCTTCTTACTTCATAAAGTGTTCTTTGACCTTGAGCATAACTCTCAGATATATGGTCATTTCTTAGGTTCCTTTCAATTTCAAGATTAATTTCTCCTTTTATCTCAGTAGAAGGATTATAATAATTGCAACTTCTGGAGAACGCTAAACCAAGAAGAAGAGTTAGGGAAGCTCCAGTTAAAAACATGCGCGCGTTAGGCATCCTCTCTCTAACCACCATGCTCACATAAGTATTTTATTGTTTATAAATTAACCTATGATATTATTGGAATTTTTTCCCCTTCAAGACACTATAAACTTGATTATGGCCAAATTTGGATTTAACCAAAAGTAAAAGCATTAAAACTAAATCCTTGCGAGACTTTTAAATCTAAGCGGTAATTCCCATAATCTCCTTTATATAAATTATAAAGCCTATCGCCATCAAGTGTAATAAAAGCGCGGTTAGCTTCAAACCGAACATCGCCACCAGCACTTTCTCTATCAATATAATTGCCATCGATAAAAATGTCCATTTGCACATCTTCAAATCCCTCATTCGGAGCGGCAACAATATTTACTTCAGACGCAGTAAAATCAAGGGCAATAGTTCCAATAGTCCCATTAAGATACAAATTCTCGGCATTATGTGTCCATAAGCCATCAAGATAAATAACATTTTTTTCATCTAGCTTGATTGGTAAGCTATAATTTTCATATCTGCCCGGAGTTTTTTTATTTCCAATATATTGTCCGCGAGGTAATGCAAAAATAGCTCCGGCATATAATTCGGGGGTTGTTTTATACCTCAAAGTAGCAGTTTCTTCAGTTAATCCTATCTCTGAAGTTTTACTACCCGCTTCTTTAAGCAGATCCTGTATTTTCTTTTCAGTTTCCTCATAATTTCCTTCGCCAAAATGCATGTATCTAATATACCCTTGCGAATCAATCAAATATTTTGCAGGCCAATAGCGATTATTAAAGGCCTCCCAGGTCACTTTATCATTATCCTGCACTACTGCATAGTTTATTCCATATTTATCAATTGCTTTCTGCACATTATCTTTATCTTTCTCAAATTCAAATTCTGGAGCATGAATTCCAATTATAACAAGGCCTTTGTCATTATATTTTTCATCCCAAGATGTCAAATAAGGTAATGTCCTAATGCAATTTATACAAGTATATGTCCAAAAATCAACTAGAACAATTTTTCCTTCAAAATCTGATATTTTAATTTCTTTATCCTCTGTATTGACGTATCCAGAAATACCTGTAAGTTCAGGAGAGAGGGGATATTCGACCCCATCAATAACCTTGCTTAAATCTTTCTGAGAACTTACTTTAAGAGAGTCAACATCGCCGTAATTAGACGTAGAATTCTGATTTTCCAAATATAGAATTGCTCCAATTATAGAGATAATAACTAAACTTAAAATAATCTTTTTATTCATTTTTTGAATCTCCAGTAACGGTACTTGCCAGATATCCAAGGAATGCTGGAATTAATGGTAAAACACAAGGACTTAAGAATGAAATCAATCCGGCAACAAATGCGATAAACATATTCAAACTTTGGCCTATTCCAAAGCTATTTGATCCTAAAGAAAGAAATAACTGTGCTGCAAAAGGGAAGCTTGCAACTCTGCTCAATTGAGAAGTAAATACTAAAATCCCTAATATTATTAAAAATACTCCAAATATATAATTTAAGTATCTCAAGAATTTTCCAGACTTAGATATCCAACCTTGTGCTTTATTGGTAAACAAACCAACAATTAAAAATGGAACTCCAAGGCCAAAAGAGTAAGAAAGCAATAGTAAAAATGAGCTCGCAGGAGAAGTTATTGCCAACGTTAAAATTGCCCCTAAAATTGCCCCAACACAGGGAGTCCAGCCAACGGCAAAAGCAGCTCCAAATACAAAAGAGGTTAAATATCTTGAATTAAACTTTCTTTTTACTTGAATCTTATAGTCTCTATCTAAAAAAGCAGGTCTAATCAGTCCAATTAAATATAAACCAAACAAAATAATTATAGCTCCTCCAATTCTTCCAAGCCATTTCTGAACACTATATGAACTATCACTCAAAACAGTTTGTAACAAGACTCCTAAAAGTGCAAATACAAAAGAGAATCCTAAAACAAAGAAAACGCTGCACAAAA
>CAYSGT010000001.1:13121-14711 GCA_964430805.1 Candidatus Woesearchaeota archaeon | reverse complement strand
TTTAGCCATATCCTCAAGAGAATTTGTTTAACTCCTCTAAGTATCTTTCCTTATTCCATTGTTCAAGAGACTTTAATACTTTTTTTCCATTATGAACAATCACTTTTGTATGTTGATATGGTATTCCAAACTCTTCTGCAATATTTTCTTCATCTTTATCAGTAGCAGAATCTTTATAGTTAACTCTAAATCCAATAACTTTATCATTCTCTAATTCATTAAATGCTGCAAATGTTTCTTGTTGTTCTGCCATGCAAATTGGGCACCAACTAGCGTAAAAGTAAAGCAAGATTATTTTATTTTCAGAAATGGAGTTCTCATAGTCCATCTGGTTAAATTCAATGTATTTTGAAGAGTTTCCAGCAAGTATCTTTTCAGAACCCCCTTCAATACTTTCAATCTCAACAGTTGAGTCATCTGTAAAACTAAAATAGCTAAAAATCCCAATAGTCAGAATTATCACAATCAAAATTCCTCTTTTTTGATTTTTATTCATACCCCGATTTAATTAGGCGCTTTTAAAAGCTTATGCCCAAATTACCGTCTAGTAATCCATGCGAAAATAATAAATGCAATAGTTTCGATTGAGGTAATTATCAAAACAAGCAACTCAGTTCCAGGAGCATATAAATCGCGCATGGTTAAATAAAAGAAAGCAGCAAGAATATTATGTATTAAAAAAGCAAATACAAATAAAAGCAGGCCCATAGTAAAACTAGACCTAACATCGCGAATCATAAATATGTGAAAAATCGCAAGATAAACCAAAAGAATCACATTGACAACAACTAACCAGAAATTTATTTGCATTAAAGGGCTCATGATTTACAATCTCTCAATCGATTTATTAACTTTTGCTAAAATCTCTTTAAATAAATTCATGTGTATTTTGAATTCATCTGTCAAGAGATATAATGCCCCATATTTATTAGATGTTGTAACAAATCTATGTTTCAGGAGCAATCTCAAATGGTGTTGTACGGTTTTATAATCTATTTTTAATTTTTCTTTAATTTTATGAGCATTAAGATTTCCCTTTGATAATAATTTAAGAATCTGAATTCGATTTATTCCTCCACGCGTACCAGTAAGCAGATAAAGAATAATGTAATCATTCATGATGTTATAACCCAATATTTATTTTTAATATTTTGCTAAACTCGGCTTTGTTGTATAAATCTTAAAAATCAACACAGCTTATTTTTCAAAAACTTCTCCATTCTATCTAATGCTGCTTCTATTTTATGATATTCAGTTGCAAAACTGCATCTAATATATCCTTCACCGAAAGGTCCAAACTCTGTTCCAGGGATTACAGCAACCTTTGCTTCATTGATTAATTTGTGGGCAAATTGCGAAGAATTCTTCGAATAATTAGAAATATTTGAGAAAGTATAGAAAGCTCCTTTAGGGTTCAGAGTAGGCATTCCAATTTCATTCAAACGAGGAACAATTAAATCTCGTCTTTTCTTATAATCTTTAACCATACAATCAATATATTTTTTAGGCAATTGCAATGCTTTTACGCCCATCATCTGAGATATTGTCGGAGCACCAAGAGTAATATAATGGTGGTCTTTATTCATTTCA
>CAYSGT010000001.1:7576-13111 GCA_964430805.1 Candidatus Woesearchaeota archaeon | reverse complement strand
CAGCGGCGATAAACTTTCCGCGGTCTCCTTATCTGCTTTTTTCATTCTTCTCAATCTAGCTTTCCTGTTTTCCCAATCAAGTAATGTGCAAGTTCTCTTGTTTGAGTCATCAGAAGATAGCTCCAAGTATATTCCATATTTCTGTATTGTACCTTCTTATTGAACTGAGTCATAATTTCAGCAATTAATTTTTTAGGTCCTGCACAATAACCTAGGCGAAATCCACACATAGCATAACTCTTAGAAAAAGTCTGAAAAGTCAACACTCGGTCTTGCATTCCATTTAAGCTTCCAATTGATAGGTGTTTTGCTCCATCATATAAAATATGCTCATATGCTTCATCAGAAAATATAATCAAGTCATTCTCAATGGCAATATCGCAAACTTCCTCCATGATTTTACGGGACATAACGCCCCCAGTAGGATTAGAAGGCGAATTTAAAATAAGAACTTTAGATCTCTGTTTATCAATATGCCTTTTCAAAACATCAGGATTAAGCTCCCACTCATCTTCTTCTTTTAGTGGAACAAAAACAGGAGTGGCACTAACTAAATCAATTGCAGGAGTATATCCGGCATATCCTGGAGAAGGCACAAGCACTTGTTCGGTAGGGTCCACACTCGCAAGCAAAGCAGAAAATATTGCTTCTTGACTTCCACAAGTAACCATAATATTATCGGAGTCTGTTTTAATATTATTTTCACGTTCAAGTTTCTTTACAATCGCTTCTCTAAGTAAAAGCATTCCCCGAGGTTCAGAATAATGTGTAGATTTATCAAACACCTTACGACCATAAGCCAACAAAGGCGCAGGAGTAGAAAAATCAGGTTCCCCCGGCCCCAGAGAAATTATGCTTTTGTCATTAGCAACTCTTCTAAATATCTCAGGAAACTCCACATGAGGCAATTGCAAGTCGCGTTCAGAAATATGCACCATCTTTAGTGTTATGTGGGCGTGGCGTTTTATATAGTTTAGTGAAGAATTGCTTATGCACGGACCGCGGCAAGGTACATTCAAGCATTTTAAAGTGAACTAAAGAATATAAAAATAAATTAAGTTTTATATCACTCTAAGATTTTTAATGTAGTGAATATAAATCTGATCATCAGTAGGTTGCAAGGGGAGCAAACAATTGCCGCAAAAAGCTCCTTCCCTTATTAGGCTTAAATCTGTACTGGCCTGAGATACATGCGGAGAATCGTGAGAAATGCCTTCTCCTGGAACTTTAGCTATATACCGTCTCTTAAGTAACCCTAAATCTGTCATGTCTTCAAGGGCCATTCTAGCAGCTCCTACAGGCACATTAAGAGAGGTAGTTACAAAATCTAGAGATAATTCATAAGGAAGGCTACGAAAATTTGTTCTAAGAAAAGAATATGCTCTGCGCCAATTCTCTTCTTTTTCATTAAGCTCCCAAATAGTCTCTTTAACTAAACTAAATTTAGGTACCATAAAAATCCCATCAGTTAACCATATTTAAATTTATAGTTTAGATAATAACTTGAGTTCCCATCAGGATGCGTCAAAGCTATGATCTGCGGGCTTCACAAGATACACTTTTTCTAATTCAATGAGTAAACAAGATACAAAGATTTATCTAGAAATAAGCTTAATCTTACTTATGGAAATAGCAACAACTAAGTTAAGCTCAAGAGGACAAATAGTCATACCTATAGAAATGAGAAAAAACCTAAAAGAAGGAGAAAAATTAATTGTAATTAGAAGTGGGGACGATCTAATTATAAAAAAATTAATTCCAGAAATTCTTCTAGCTTCACATAAGGCTCTAGCAAAAACTTGGTCGACAAATGAAGAGGATAATGCATGGAAAGACCTCTAAGGGGATATATAGTAGTCATTAACTTCCCATATTCAGATTTAACAACTTATAAAAAAAAGACCTGTATTTGTAGTCAAAGTTCCTAAGGGAGAGGATATTATTGTTTGTCAAATAACTTCCACTTCATCAGAAAAATCTGTAGAAATTTTATTAAATGATAATGAATTCGAACAAGGGAAATTAAAGATGCATGGCAATATTAGAATTGATAAAATTTTCTCTGTAGAAAAGTCGATGATAGATTACAAAATTGGCTATCTAAAAAAAGAAAAAATTCAGGATATTTTAGACAATGTTTGTTTATTCCTAAAAAGCTAAGTATGCTTCGGCCGCACTGGGTCCTCTTGAGCAACTTTGATGCGCACCCACAGGCTTAATCTATTTTTTATAAAATGCTCTAAAAGGTTCAAAGATAACAGTTAGAACATTGTTACCTTGATCTGCTAACCGTGCAGCTATATTAACATTCGCCGCTGAAGAGTTGCCTATAGAAAGACCTTGTTGAGATAAATGTTTTTGCGTAGTCTTCCAATCTTGATCAGAGTAAGGAGTTACATAGTCTATTCTATTAATTGAACTTTGTGCTAACAGAGGATTTATTTCATCATAATGTGGCCCAAGTATATTATGAGGTACGCCAGCGAAATACCTAGAGTCATCTGCAAAACAACCAAAATCAAGTGCTGGTAATAGTAATCTTCTATCAGGATATGCTTCAGCAAATAAGGGAGAAAGTTCGTGTTCTGCAACAAATATCTTTGGTTTTTGTAAACCTGTTTCAGTGAAATAATCTTGAATAGGAATTTGAGTTCCTTCCAAGGTAGTTCCTGCACCTAAACAAGAAACAATACAGTTTACATCTGTAGGAACTCTTTGTGCAAGTTCTTTTCCTAGAGGATAGGACACTTTTCCACCATATTTAGGATGCCAAAGGCAAAATTTATTTTTCTTGAAATCTTTGTTAGACATTTGATCATAAAGAAAACTATAAAATTCTCTTTCTCTTGGAAGAGCATGATCAGCAGGAGCTTGAATGATGGAAAAAGTATCAGATCGTAAAAGAGATAATATCTCTTCAGGACAGAGCCTTGACATTATATATATCCCTTTCATTCCAAACTTCGCAGCATAATACTTTAAAGCTGAAGCCGAACTATAGCTACCACCGTCAATGAAAGTGTCTATAACTGGAGTTGGAATTCTATGAGAGAGAATACCTCTAAGGATCAAGGCACCAGCAACTTGTTTTTTATGATTATCTACATTGGGTGTTAAATCCATTCTAACAGCATATACTCTACCATGTTGTACAGGAAGATAGTCTGTTATCTCATCAATTCTTGGTGGAGAAAACTCAAAAGTTTCTCTAACAAAAGGATGTTTAGTTGCACTAGCTAATCTCTGTTCAAGACTTTGTCTTCGATCTAAAAGTCCTTCTTTCAGTAAAACTTCCTTAACTTCTTCTAGTAAATGGTTACTACTCATAAGTTAAGATTGTAAAATCTAACTATATTATCTTTATAGCGACAATTGTCGTGTTTACAATTCTTTGAGGATAAATGGAAATATCTTTCCTTAGATGAGCTTGAAAAGTTGAATAAGAAATTCTCATTTTCTTTGCTAATTCTGGAAGAGTTATTTTTTTAGGATAATCATAATATCCTGCATTAATAGCTAATTCCATAGCCCTCTTTTGATGATCAGTTAAATCTGGAAGTAGTTTTGTGAATGAAATGTTACTAATTTTCTCTTTTCTAAATGTTAATATTTCTGCATCTAAATATTTTGTAGAAAACGAGATTATTTTTTCTAGAACCTTTCTATCAAAACTAGCTAAATCCCATAGGTGATAACCTTGTTTATTAATGATAACTGGATTTGGTCTTATTATTCTAGGATCATAAACAGGTTCAGAAAATAATGGTTGCTTAGTTGTAAGAATCATAAAATCACCAACTTCCTCAGATTCTACATACTCTGGTTGTTTTCTTACATCACTTAGTAAGGCTTTTTTATTTGATTCTTCACCAAACATAAAACCAGCAGATATAAGATAAATATTTTTGTTGTCTTTCCAATAAGAAAGAGGATAACCAGTCAGAGAAACTTTGTGTTTAAGGGCCATTCTACCCATAAATTGTTTTTCTGATGGTAATTTTAATTTAAGTCTCCACATACAGAAACGGCAATTGTCGCTCTTATATATTTATCTATTTAATAATTTTCGGTAGCCCCGCCGACATATGTCTGTGGGCTACACACAATTAGTTTGTGTTATCCGAAAATTAGCTCAAACATGAACTATTTCTTCTTCTTCTTTCCCTTACTCTTAACTTTCTTCTTTTTTGATTTAACTTTTCCAACATTGACTTCTTCTTTAACCATTACAACTGGTTTAACCTGTTTATGCTTCAATTCATAAGCAACCACTTTATCTAGAGCCGTAATTGTTTCAGTTGGGAAATTAAATACTGGAATTCCTCTTTCCATTAAAGATTTGGAAAGTAATTCTGTAAATTCTCCCCCAGTTGAAACAACAATAATTGGCTTCTTGGAATTACTATGTGCTTCAGTAATAACCTCCACAATTTCAGTTGTAATTAAAGGTGTTTGATAAAGCACAATCAATAAAACTCCATCAACGTTTTTATCGTTTAAACATAAGTTTAAGGTTTCCCTATAACGTTCAGTAGTTGCGTCGCCTAGTAAATCTAGTGGATTCCCCACATTCATATGTTCTGGCGCAATCTTCTTAATTTCATTTACAGTTATTGAGGATAAATCAGCCATCTTCAAATGCTTAGATCCAGCAATTCCATCTGTAGAAATTATTCCATAACCTCCGCCATTTGTAATAATCTGTATTCTGTTATTTTGAAAGTCCACTCTCTTTTCAAACAAAGCTGCAATATGGAACATTTCTTCAAGGCTGTCAGCACGAATTGCATTTGTTTGAGCTAGTATTCCAAAGAATACCTCTTTATTTCCTGCAAGTGCTCCCGTATGAGATATAGTAGCGCGCATTCCGGCATCAGTCAATCCGCCTTTCAGAACCACAACAGGTTTATGTTTAGTGGCTTCTTTCAAAACATTAAAAAATTTCTCCCCGTCTTTAACCCCCTCAACATAAAGGCAGATAACCTTAGTATTTACATCTTCAATTAAATAATCAATTAAATCAGATTCATCTATTTGAGTAGCATTCCCGTAACTTATAAATTTAGAAAAAGAATAACCGCTGTAAGCTGCAATATCAAGTACTGCAGAGCCAATTGCGCCGCTTTGACATACAAAACTGATTCCCCCAGCTTTTGGTCTTGTAAGTCTATATCTTGGTAAAAATAAAGTGTCTAACTTATTGTATGCATCAAAAATCCCTAAGCAGTTTACCCCAATGCATCTCATTCCATATTTGTCTAATTTCTCTTTGAGTTGGTTCTCAAGTTTATGGTTGCCCACTTCTCCAAATCCAGCGGTTACAATCAAAACATCCTTTACTTTTTTCTTTGCACATTCATCTATGATCTTCAATACCAATTCAGCAGGAACCGCAATTACAGCTAAACTTATATCTTCATGTATTTTATTTACAGATTCATAAGCTCTATATCCTAAAATCTCATTAGCCTCAGGATTTACTGGAAAAATCTTGCCCTTAAATCCTCCATCAACCATGTTTTTCAGGATTACATG
>CAYSGT010000001.1:0-7566 GCA_964430805.1 Candidatus Woesearchaeota archaeon | reverse complement strand
CCTATCTTTGCAGGATTACGGCTGGCACCTATAATGGCAACAGAAATTGGCCTAAAGAAGCTGTCTAATTCCACCACCATAAAGGTATTAGTCTCTGGCCATATTTAATGGTTATGTATACTATAGAAAAATAACAAAAACAAAATAAATCTAAATTAAAGTAAGATTATTTCTTACCCTTGCACATAAATCCCCAAATTATTACGAGTATTGCCCACAAGTAGTTTAGAGATCCTGGCCAAGTCATTGCTTCAGTAAGTGCGATTAAGACACCAACAATTACAGAAGACCAAACCATAAAAGCCTTTGACATTTTATTACCCTCCTTTTTACAGTAATATGGAGTTATTTTAGTTATTAAACCCTTTGTTTTTGTCTATTTTTTACTTCAAAAGTTCGCTTTCAGCTTTTTTAAAAGATCACCTTATCATATATTTAGGTAAAATCTTATCTTTAATCATCCTATGTGTTTTCTCTTTAATTGTCTGAAATTTTTTAGTTTTGTTAAAATGCGTTGTTAGTGCTTTAATAAGTAAATTAATAGTTTTTCCTACAGGCAAGCTGAATAAATGTCCTTCTTCAACCATTCTTTCTGCTTTTTTGATATCATTATCTGATTCGAAAATTATAACTTGAATATTTTTATTAAAAAGAGTTGCAGCCGTAGTTTTATGGCTTCCATCTAGAAGAAAATATTGTGCTTCAGGATGCTTCAATTCAAAAGACTTAAACAACTTCTTCATTTTACCATCAAGTTTTCGGATAACTAAATTCTTGGAGATAATAGGACATGGAGGAACAAGATTCTTATGGCCTATACGAAACATTCTAAAATATAATTTTAATATTTGTTCATTATAAACCGGATAATCATTTAGCGTAATTATTTGACTAGGTTTTAGATATTTTATTTTCATTTCAAAAACTCTTCAGGCTCTTCCAAATATCCCTTCAAAGTCTCAATAAACTGATTTGCCTCAGCTCCATCTAATATTTGATGGTCAAACGTCAGTGAAATTGGAAGTATCTTAGCATTTCTAACTTTGTTAGTCTTCTCATCTAAAACAACTCTATCAAATATTCTCCCAAGACCAAGAATCGCAGCTTCGCCAGGATTAATTATCGGAGTGGCATAAGTTCCTCCAACACTGCCATAATTTGTAATTGTAAACGTGCTTCCTTTTAGTTCCATAGAATCAATTGTTCTATTTCTAGCTCTCTCTGCCAAATCTTCAATCTCCTTAGCAATTTGAGCTATGCTCTTTTTCTCAGCAATCTTTACGACTGGAACCATTAATCCTGCTTCAGTTTGTACAGCTACTCCAATATTATAATATTTCCTTACTACGATATCTTCTCCTTCAATAGAAGAATTTAGTTTAGGGTGTTCCTGCAATGCTTTAATCAAAGCTTTAATTACAAAGGGCATGAAAGTCAGTCTTACTCCTTCAATTGCGAAATGTTCCTTCTCTTTTTGTCTAATAACCCAAAGTTTGCTTACATCAATGTCTTCCATTGCGGTGACTTGTGCAGTTTGAGAAAGAGACTTAATCATGTTTTGAGCAATTACCTTTCTAACTCCTTTTAGAGATACCCTCTCTACATATCCAAACATATCATATTTACGCTGGGCAACAACCCCCGCCGGCCTGGAATTTTCAACAATTTTAGTCACCTCAGTAAATCCACTTTTATCTAAATCGGACATAACTATCTGGCCTTCAGCGCCGCTTCCTTTAACATTATTCAAATCAATTCCTTTTTCAGCCGCAGCCTTGCGTACAGCTGGAGTTGCAAGTATCCTGCCTTCAACTTTAACAGGTTTAATAATTCCATCAGATTTATTCACCTCTTTTTTTACATCTTCCTTAACAAAATTCGATTTAACTTTTTCGCCACTTTCACCAACGACACAAAGAACAGCTCCAACGTTGACAGTGTCTCCTTTAATAAAATTAATCCTCAAAATAGTTCCAGCAATAGGACAAGGCAAATCAGCGACTGCTTTATCAGTCTCAATCTTAACAATAATTTGGTCAGATTTAACAATGTCTCCAACATTGACAAGCCATTCGACGATTTCAGCCTCAGCTATGCCCTCGCCAATATCGGGTAATTTAAACTCAAACGCCATCTTCATTCCTCAATGTCAAAGAAACTTGCAGATATATAAGGTTTTTTAAGTATAAAAGACAAAGAATATTATGAAAAAAGAAGTAATCCTTGCCATATTTGGGCTATTGACATATCTCTCTTTAGTAAGCGCTACATCTTATCAATGTTCTGATAACAGTTCTATTAACACAGATTTAAAAGAAATAAAAGAAGGAGAAATAAAATCAATTCTTGGATTAAAAATAGGTGTTTGTGATTCTTCAGAAAGCAGTATTCAAAAATGGGTTGAAAGTGCTTTATTTATAGATTCTAATCGAGTCACCTTACAAAACTCCAGCGAATCTCAAGGTATAGAACTTAAACAAGCCAACAGCACAATAACCTATTCAAATGCAACTGCAACAACCGCAATAATTACATTAGGCGGCTCAACAGAAGAACTAGAAATAGGGGATTGTTCTTCTTTAGGAGGATTTAATGTAATGATTAACAGCATAGAAGGAACAGGTTCAACAGCAATAATAGACATATTAGTAGGATACGCCAAAAAAACATTAAATACTAAATTAAATAATTCAGAAACGATCACTATAAATTCAAAGCAGTATGGTGTTACATTAATTGGAGGATCCTCTGATGAATCCGCCGTAAAAATAAGCAATTGCAGAACAGGAGATTTAATGCAATTAGCTGAAGTTATAAATATAGAAAACAACACTAATTTAAACCAAACAAATATGACAGCCAATGATACAATAAATATAGAAAATCAAACCCAAGTTATTCAAAACACAACAGTAAAAGAATGCTCGGTGGGTTTTCGCAACGACACGCAATATTGTAACACGGAAGAAAAATATATCGACCAATCACTATCTGGACAATCATGTGCAAATAATTACGAATGCACAAGTAACTTCTGCAAAGAAAACTTATGTGCAAATAAATCTTTTTTCAGCAGAGCATTAGACTGGATAAAAGGCATTTTCAGTTAAAGTCAAAAAAATAAATCGCCTGCTTTTTATAAACCTCCCAAACTATCATCCCTCATGGCATTCGAATTCAAAATACTAGCAAAAGACGCTAATTCGCAGGCAAGAGTAGGAATAATATCAACACAGAACGGGAAAATAGAAACCCCCTATCTTATCCCAGTAGCAACAAGAGCATTCATCATAGGATTGACAAAAAAAGACATTAAAGAGCTAAAAATTCAAGCCATTTTGTCCAATACATATCACTTGCATCTAAAACCTGGAGATAACTTAATAGCAAAAAAAGGAGGCCTCCATAAATTAATGAACTTTAAAGGAGTCATATACACAGATTCAGGAGGTTTTCAGGCATTTTCTTTAGGCGATGCAAAAAAGCTAGGATTATCAAAACTCTCGCAAAATTTAGAAAGAAAAAAACATCTTGAAAAATCAAAAGAAAACGAATCCTTAGTAAAAATAACAAACAAAGGAGTATATTTCAACTCGATCTATGACAACTCAAGACATTTCATAGATGCAAAAAAGTCAATGGAAATTCAATCAAATTTAGGCAGCGATGCTATTATGGCTTTTGACGAATGTTCTGGAGCAAATAAAAGCTATAATTATCAAAAAAAGGCATTAGAAAGAACGCACGCATGGGCATTAAAATCGTTAAAGTATCACAATAAAAAACAAGCGCTCTATGGAATAATTCAAGGAGGCAATAATAAACATTTAAGGGTAAAAAGTGCAAAGTTTATTCTGTCTAAGAAATTTGAAGGTATTGCAATAGGCGGAAGCTTTGGAGATTCTTTTGGAGACTCAAAAAACTCCATGCTAGAAACAATAGACTGGATAAAACCTTTATGGAAAAAAGACACAAGACCAAGACACATGCTGGGGATAGGATGGATTGATGATATATTTGAGTTAGTAGAAAGAGGAATAGATACATTTGACTGTGTTCACATGACTAGAATCGCAAGACACGGTAACTTATTGATATCTCCAGATTCAGGAGGGAATATAAAAAATAAATTCAGAGTTAAAATAAAAAGAAGTATTTTCAAAGAAGACAACAATAAAATAGATAAAAATTGTCCATGTAAAACTTGTAAAACACACACAAGAAAAGACCTGCACAATTTAATAAAAAAAGACAAAATGAAATTTGGAAGATTAGCAACAATTCACAACATAGGATTCATGCTCAACCTCATGGAAAACATAAGACAAAGCATCAAGAACGGCACATTTAATGAGCTTAAGGAATATTATCTTAAAACGTAAATTTGTAATGTCAAAGTGTTTGAAAACCACCCCATTCATGGCGTGAACACTTTGAGCATCCAAAAGTCTAAATAAGGAACTCAAAGACTTTTTGATTTAAGTTAAGTTTTTAAATAAGATATATATCGCATTTATATGTGGGTAAGTCAAATATCATTTGATTGTGGTAATGCTTTGCTTGGTAAAATAGCTTCAAATAATAACGTTAGTTTAGTAGGTTATCCGTTATCTTCTTTTCAAAAAAGAAAAGAAATAATCGTAAATATCGCTGGAACGATATTTGGAAAAGAAATTGATAAAAAGAGTTTTTTTAAAGAACTAAATGAATCTAATAGAATTATTGATTTTGAAGTTAATGGAGACTTTCTCGTTGGAACTATAAAAGAACCTTCTATTTCCATGGAGTTTTATACTAAAGACATATTTCATATTGCTCCAGTCGTAATTTCAGAAAATATTGAAACAATGACTTTAGGCTCTTTTAGAAAAGAAAGCCTTATCAAAGCCATAGAATTCTTTGAAAAGATGCATAATGCTAAAATAAAATATATCAAAAAAAAAAAAATAAAGAACATATCCATAATAAAACAAAACCCTGATTTAACAGATAAACAAAAAGAAGCTATGGGCTTGGCAATTAAACATGGTTACTACGAGTATCCAAGAAAAATAGATGTTCAGGATTTAGCTAGGGAATCAAAACTATCATTTTCTACATTTCATGCACATTTAAGAAAAGCAGAACAAAAATTAATGCCATTTTTCTTTAATAATGAACTATAAGCGATAAGTATCGCTAGTAAACTTATGTATAGATTCTGTTGTCATTTTTTATGGCAGAAATAGATGAACAAGTAAGGCAAAAAGTTCTAGCAGTTTATAACCCGAAACAGAGAATTCTTTTGGGAGGTACCATAGATTATCCTAAAGCAAGAGGGATATTCAAAATTGGACCTTGTTTTTATGCAATAGGTGATTTTAATCATGCAACAGATATAGAAATACAATTATGCCTTAACCAATTATTATATTCTGCAGTTTACCAAGCAATAAAGGATAAATCTCATCCTTATTTTGATAACAAAGACTTTGACAAACTTCAAAAGGAAGGAATGTTGATAGCAGAATCAAGAAAAAGATTTAGAAAATTTATTCCTACAGATAGAGAGATATATGCAGAAATAAATATAGTTAATTTAAGAAAAAGGAAAAATCTTGTTTTTGCAAATGTAGATTTCGATTTTGAGAATAGGAGCTGTATAGGGGAGCTTGAATTGGTAATATTAGATAATTAGAAGACAATAATGTCTAAATCAAACTCCTAACTCTTATTAATCAATTAAATCTCCACTTAACATGCGACCAAAGCAGTTTTACACCAAAAGTAATTGGGATTTATTTGTTTATGTAGTCTTATTTGTTCTTCTTACTTCCTATGCTTTTTTTATCAAAGGCACGTGCGAAGAATTAGGGTGTCTAGCAATAATAATTCCAATTCTAGCCATAATGGGTATGTCTATAATCGAATTCTTCGCTAATATTTGGGTTTACTCAAAAGAATATCATTTCAGTACGGAAAGAAAAATAGTTTTTGTAATTAGTGGAATAATTGCAGTATTTTCTTTAATTTTAATTCTTTTTTCACTTGTTAATTAACCAGTGATTACAAATTATTAAAAACTGTAGGCATCAAAATATCTAATGAATGAAGATAATTCACTTGCAATATTCCAAGATAAAAAGATACGCAGAATCTGGCACGATGATAAATGGTTTTTCTCAGTAGTAGATGTAGTTGAAGTTTTGACAGATAGTCCTACTCCTAGACAGTATTGGGGTAAGGTCAAAGATAGAGAATTTATTGCACTTGAACTGTCCCCAATTTGGGTACAGTTGAAATTAATAGCAGAAGATGGTAAATTAAGAGAAACCGATTGTGCCAATACAGAAGCACTCTTTAGAATAATACAGTCTATTCCATCTCCTAAAGCAGAGCCTTTCAAAGCATGGTTGGCAAAAGTAGGATACGAGAGAGTTCAGGAAATAGAAAATCCGGAGTTAGCACAGGAAAGGATGAAGAAACTCTACGAATTGAAAGGATATTCTAAAGAATGGATAGAAAAAAGACTAAGAGGAATAGCAATTAGACAGGAATTAACCGATGAATGGAAAAATAGGGGAGTAAGCAAGGAAGTAGAATTTGCTATTTTAACTAATGAAATAAGCAAAGCTACCTTTGGAAAGACTATTGAAGAGTATAAGAATTTCAAAGGATTAAAAAGAGAAAATCTAAGGGACCACATGGATGACTTAGAGCTAATTTTCACAATGCTTGGAGAAGCAGCTACAATAAGAATAACAAAAGTTAAAGATACGGTTGGTTTAGAAGAAAATAAAGTGACTGCTCGACAAGGCGGGGAAGTTGCAGGAAATGCTAGGAAAGAACTTGAAGAAAAAACTAAAGAAAGTGTATTGACTGCAAATAATTTCCTTAAAACTCCTGAGAAACTAAGTAAAAAGAGAAGAAATTTAATTGAACAAACGTCTTTTTAAGACAAAATTTCACAACTTAGCGGAATAGATATAGTTTTTAGGCCCTTGGTTTTAGATGTGAATTGAGATATAGAAATACCTTTTACCTTTCCAGTTTTTTCATCAATAATCTCAAAAACCCCATTACCTCGATTTTTAGAATAAGTATTGGAAAGATCTCCGCTAGTTATCTCTAAGAAATCACATTCTTCATCATAATAAATAGTTGTTTTTTCTTCCATTCCTTATACTAACTCTCACCTTTTGCATTCTTCATTACTCTTTCAATTGCAGAAACAATCTTTGCAACAGAAGGTAAATAATATTCTTCATGAAGCCTTAAAGGCACAATTGTATCGAACCCGCAAACGCGTTCAACGGGTGCAAGTAGACTGTAAAGTGCCTTCTCGTTAATCCGGGCGATAATTTCGCTAGCAAGCCCTAGGGTCTTAGGTGCTTCTTGCACAATCACACATTTTCCAGTTTTTTTAACAGAATTAATTATTGTTTCTGTATCTAGCGGAGAAATAGTACGCAAGTCTATTAGTTCAACATCCACTTTTCCTTTCAAGCTTTCTATAGCTTCTTTTGCAGTTTTAACCCAAGCCCCATAAGCAATTAGAGTAACATCGTTCCCTTCCTTAATCACATT